>JBOHYR010000067.1:0-45158 GCA_050737995.1 Rhodanobacteraceae bacterium | reverse complement strand
GGGTCGCGCTCCAATAGATTTCGGGTTGCTTGACCAGTTCGTGATTGACCACGAACGGCAGCATCGAGTGCGCCATCAGGGTGATGCCGACGAACACCAGGATCAGGATGGGCTCGCCGAGGATCGTGATCAGCGAGGTGCGGCTCGCGCCCATGCCGCCGTAGGCGCTGCCGGTGTCGAGCGCGGCGAGGTTCACGAAAAAGGTGCCAACGGTCAATACGAAACCGCCGCCCAGCAGGTCGCCCATGTCCGACAATGGCAACGGGTAGTTGGTCAGAACCGGAATCAGCATCGGCACAGTCATCATCGCGACGAATGCGACCAGGGGCGCAGCCCAGAACACCCAAGTTGCCGTTTCCGGGATCAACTGTTGTTTGTGGAAGAGCTTCCACAGATCGCGATAGGGCTGCAACAGCGACGGACCGCGCCCGCGCTCTGCGCGCTCCTCGTAGCGGTGGATAAAGCCTTGCAGCAGGGGTGCCAGTATCAATACGGCCAGCACCTGTGCGATCTGTGCAAGGATGTCGCGCATGGGATCAGCCGCCCGTGCCGGTGGTGCCGAATTCAACCGGGAACAGGACGTAGAAAACAGTCAACTTTTCGGTTTCGGCCAATGCGATCAGACGCTCGGCGTCATTGTCCGCGACGACAAAATCCACGCGTACGGTAAGGTCGCCGGCCAACTCGAAGAAATGTTGTTCGTGCATTGTGCCGTGGCTGCCGAAACCGGCGATCGCGCGATACGCCGTGCCGCCATGGATGCCCGACTTCCTGGCCTGTTCGAGCAGCCACTCGTAGAGCAGGATGCCCCGGTGGCGGCGGTTTTCGTGCACGTAAAACCGCAGGCACGTGCCTTGGTTGCGTGTGGTCATGCCGATGCCCTCACGATGCCTTGCACCAGGAAGAAACCGAATAATGTCATGCCCAGTGTGCCGATCAGATGCAAACTGATTATGCCCATTGTCCACGCGTATTCACGCCGCAGCAGCAGCGTGATCGTTTCGGCCGAGAAAGTGGAGAACGTGGTCAGGCCACCGAGGAACCCAGTGAGGAGGAAGAGCCGCATTTCCGGCGACAGCGACTGGAATTGCGTGATCAGCGCCATCATTACGCCCATGATCAAGCCGCCAAGCAAATTGGCAGCCAAGGTTCCCAACGGGATGGTCGGGAAGATGGAATTCAGGCCGAGACCCAGTAGATAGCGCAGGCAAGCCCCGAGAAACGCGCCACACCCCGTGGCGAGAAAAGCCGCAAAAGCCATATCGGTTCCTTGGTTGTCCGGTACGACAAACGCGCAGACCACTGGGCCTGCACAAAAAAGTACTACCGAACCGAAAAACGCGCGCGCTGAGGGCTGTCGTCAAACTGGCGACACCTACACGCACCGGGTTGCCCGGTTCGGTAGGCATCATTAGCCTTGCGGCACTTCTGGGAGGAATGCCATCTCCCTTCGCTGTAATGTAATGATAGCTTAGTCGCACCCATTTTGGTCAAGTACCGCGTTGGTGTCTGCGTGTTAAGTCCCAATCACCGCCAGCACTTGTTGATTGCGTTCAAGCACCTCGATAGCACCCTGACCGAGGTATTGCTGCGTCTCGGCGCAACGCCTGCTTCCGCTGCTTCATTGTTTCAAGCGTTCCGTGCAGATGTCGATCCTGCCGCACGCGAGCACGCACGGGTTGCGACGGATGCGGTGCGCGACGAAATACGCGCCTTCATGACCAGGCATGAGATGCGCGGAGAGCCCTCCGGGATTGGGGCCACCCATGCCGCGAATGCATTGCTGGCTTTGGCGATGGTCAGCGCTGCGGAACTGGGGCCGCGCCACCTGCGCGGGTATGGCGAATTGACAACGGATGAGGCATCCGAACTGGACGCGCTGTCGTCGCGTTTGCAGCAACGTTTGACTGACGCGATCGCCGCGTTGCCGGAGCCTGCGCGGCAGGATTGAACTACGCCGGCAGCAGACCTCGTTGCGCGAGAAATGCACGCGCATCCGCGGCGTCGCGTTCGAACCATGCGCGCGCCGAACCGAGCCGGAACGAGTAGCCCCAGGCGTCCATGTCCGCCAGTGCGCGCTCGCGGCCGAAGCCGGGCAACGCGTCGGCCAGCACGATCTGCAGATAACACGTCGCGTCTTCTTCTTCGAGCGAGTCGCTGGCGTCGGTATGGATGGTCGCCCGTTTGGCGCGATCGGCGACCAGCAGGTGACAGGCTTCGTGCAACAGCGAGTGCGCCGGGGTATCGGCGCGTACGAACACTTGCGAGCCGATCACTCCCGCCTCGGGCTCACCCCAGAAGCTGCCGGGAATCGGCATGCCGTCGGCAACGCGTACCAGTTCCAGACCATGCTGTGCGAGCAGGCACGTGGGTGCCTCGAAGCCGATGTCGCCGAGGCGAAGGACTCCGGATGCGGCGGAAAGTGCATGCGCTTCGGCCGTACGCGATGGCATTTCCCCCTTCGCTTCTGGCGAGGGGGGATCAAGGGGGGTGGCTTCTCGCGCTGTGTGCATGGGCAATTCTCGATGAAGCCGGAACGTCAAGCGGACCGGGGCACATCCCTCGATGCTTCGCATCGATCCCCTTCCATCGGAAGGGGGTGACCCGGGCATCACGCTACGCCTTTCCCGAGTCCCGGGTTTCACCCACCGGTGCCCGTGGCGGGCGTAGCTTCTGGCAGCGCGACCGACAGCTCCAGCACTTCGCCATCTTTGTTGCGTTCCAGTTTCACCTGCACCGAGTCCGGATCGACGTGGACATACTTGCGGATCACTTCCAGCAGTTCGTTGCGCAAGAGCGGCAGGTAATCGGGGCCGCCGCGCGTCGCGCGTTCCTGCGCGACGATGATGCGCAGGCGTTCGCGTGCCAGATTGGCGGTGTTCCTGGGGCGCGGGCGCAGGAAATCGAGCAGACTCATCGCGTCCTCCTCAGGTTCCGAACATGCGCTTGAGGAAGCCTTTGCGCGGGGCTTCCAGGAACCGCATGGGCACGTCTTCTCCGAGCAGTCGCGCAACCGCGTCGCCGTAGGCCTGACCGGCGATCGAGCCGGCGTCGTGGATCACGGGTACACCGGAGTTGGAAGCCGCAAGCACATTTTCCGATTCAGGGATCACGCCCAGCACCGGGATGCCGAGGATTTCCTCGACGTCCTTGACACTCATCATTTCGCCGGCTTCAACGCGCACCGGGTTGTAACGGGTCAGCAACAGATGTTGCGGGCCGGGACCTTCGCTGCGTTCGGCGCGCCGGGTTTTCGACGACAGCAGGCCGAGGATACGGTCGGAGTCGCGCACGCTCGAAACTTCCGGATTCACGACCACCACTGCGCGGTCTGCAAAATACATCGCCAAGTGTGCGCCTTTCTCGATGCCGGCGGGTGAATCGCACACGATGTATTCGAAGCCTTCCTGCGCAAGTTCTTCCAGCACGCGACCGACTCCATCCTGGGTGAGGGCGTCCTTGTCGCGGGTTTGCGAGGCCGCCAGCACGAACAGATTGTCGTGGCGCTTGTCGCGGATTAGCGCCTGCTTCAGGTTGGCCTCGTTCTGGATCACGTTGACAAAGTCGTACACCACGCGCCGCTCGCAGCCCATGATGAGGTCGAGATTGCGCAGGCCGACGTCGAAGTCGATGACCGCGACCTTGTGGGCGCGTTGGGCGAGGCCGGTCGCAAGCGACGCGGACGTCGTGGTCTTGCCGACGCCGCCTTTGCCGGAGGTGATGACGATGGTTTCGGTCAAGGGGATGCTCCGATCTTTGGTTGCGAATGTGGTGTGGCGAACGGGAATGCCGGTCGATTATGCGGGTGCCGACTGAATGGTCACAGCGCCGCAATCTGCAACTTGTCTTGCTCCAGCCAGATCTGCACCGCGCGGCCGGCGAATTCGCGCGGCAGTTCCTCGAACACGCGGTAGTGGCCCGCGACGGAAACGATCTCGGCACGAAATTCGCTGCAGAAGATGCGAGTGGTCCTGTCGCCGAGCGCGCCGGCGAATGCGCGTCCGCGCAGGTTGCCGTACACGTGAATGTTGCCGTCGGCCAGCACCTCGGCGCCGTTGGCGACCGCGCCGACCACCACGAGATCGCAGCCTTGCGCGTACACCTGCTGTCCGGTGCGGACCGGGTGCTGGTGGTGCAGGGCGGCCGTTGGCGCTGATGTATCGGGAGCGGTCTTGACGGGTTCGGGCGCCGAGCCGGCTTTACCTTCGTTGGTAGCTTCCGCCCGTTCATATGCGGCGCGGAATTTTGCGATCAGGGGCAATCCCAGTCGTTGCGACAGTTCGTCCGTCGCGCCGTCTCCATAGGCAAACCCGACCGGCAGCATCCCGGTGGCGCGCACGGCGTCCAACAAGGCTGCCACTTTGTCATCGTCCGGCTGCGGCGACAGGAAGGAAAGGTCCACCACAACCGGCACACGCACGAACAGCTGAGGCGCTTCACGCACGCGCACTTCCAGGGCTGTCCGCAATGCGGCGGGATCGTCGTTGCGCACACGTACGCTTGCGATGCCGACTTGGCCGAAGCGCAGGTCGGCGGCTTCCAGAATGTCGGGGTGAGTATCTGCCGACAGTCCGCTCACGCCCGCCCCGCTGCACGCAGATGGGATTGGGCATCAACCGGCAACTCCCGTGATGCGAGCCAAGGTTGCTTCGGCAGGCAATCCGGATATGTCTCGCGTATGAACGAATAGCACTCGAGCGGCTTGAGCAACAAGCTGACGCGACGGTCGGATTCGGGCATCACCTGCTGTCCGACTTCGTGGAAACCGAAGACACCGTGGAACAGCACCGACACGTCGTCGCGAGGCTCGAGGAACACCTCGCAGGCCAGGTTCGGCGAGCGTACCTCGGCGTAGCTCTGTACGTCGCTGTAGAACAGACGGCCAAGACCATGACCGCGGTGCAGATCGCCGACGATAACGCGGTCGATGTACACGAAGTTCTTGCACTGTTTGCGAAACCACTGAAAGTTGGAACTGGCGTGTTCGGTACTGTCGCGCAAGGCGACCAAGAACCCGGCCAAGTGACCGCCGACCTCGGCGACGCGAAAGTAGTCCGCGTGGCGGTAAAAGTGTTCGAGTTGTGCCGCGTCCATGGGCAGGATGGACGGCCCCGCGGTGTTGTTGAGACCCATGACGGCGGCAAGATCATTTGCCTGCACGTCGCGTAGGGTCAGCTGGGGAGTGAATGTCATCGTGTACGGGCTTCCGGGTGCCGGCCGCGGCTGTCGCGGCCCAACGGTCCGCCATTATCGCATGGCTCCCAGGACAGGTTCTGCCGCTATGGTGATATGCGGCCTTCCGCGGACAAGCTGGGTTAAGATCGGCACGTGCGACGTCCATCACTCAGTCCGATTTCCCTGCTGCGGTATGCAGGCCTTATCACCTACGCCTGCGTTGGTGTGCCGCTGGTACAGCGCGACTGGATGCTTGCCAACGTCAGCGACGAACGCACCCAAATCCATGTGACTCGTGCGCTGCACGCGCAAAACCATACGGACATTCTGTTGTGGGCGGCCAGCTACGTCGCTTTCGGGGTGGTCTATTGGCTGTTGACCCGCGACCTCGGCTCGCGACGTTTTTGGGGCGCCAAGCTGCTCGGTCTGCTGGTGCTGGCCTGCGCCGCGTTGGCGATTTCCTGGTTCAGCGCGAGTGGCCTCGGCGCGTTGCTGCTCATGGTGGTGGGCATGGTGCTGCCTTGGCTGTTGCCGTTGCCGGTCGCGATTGCGTGGCTGATCCTGCAGAACATCGCATGCATTCCCGTTTTCGCCATCACTTACCCAAATATGAACGTGGGAACGGCCACGTTGCAGGCGGGTCTGTATCTCGGCTATGCGGTGATGGTGTTCATCGCCTCCGAGGTCGCGCGCCAGCAGGTCGGCGCGCGCGAGGAACAGCGTCGTCTGAACTCGGAGTTGCGTGCGACGCGTGCACTGCTGGCCGAATCCAGCCGGATTTCCGAGCGAATGCGGATCGCGCGCGAGCTGCACGACTTGGTCGGCCACCATCTCACCGCGCTCAGCCTCAACCTTGAAGTTGCGGGGCATCTGGTCGTGAACGAGGCAGCATCCGAGCACGTCGTGCGGGCGCGTTCGACCGCTAAGCAATTGCTGGCCGACGTGCGCGAGGTGGTCAGCGAATTGCGCGACGACGAAGGCATCGAGCTGACCACTGCATTGCGCGATCTCACCGATGGCGTACCTGGCCTGGAGGTTCATCTCGAACTGCCGCAACGGTTCGCGGTCAGCGATTCGCGCTGCGCACAAGTGTTGTTGCGCTGCACCCAGGAGATCGTCACCAATGCCGTGCGGCACGCCCGCGCACGGAATCTTTGGTTGCGTTTCGAGGAGGGCCCGGGCGGTATGCTGCTATTGAAGGCGCACGATGACGGTTGCGGCGCGCTGGAATTGAAGCCGGGCAACGGGCTGACGGGAATGCGCGAGCGGCTGGCTGAGGTCGGGGGGCAACTGGCTATCTATACGCAGCGTAATCAAGGATTTGCATTGGAAGCTTCATTGCCGATCGAGAGGGTCGCCTGAAGAATGCCGAGCCGCATCCAGAAACTCGGTCCGGGTATTCTTCCAATCTTGGGGTGCGGTCGGCAACGGTTGCGACGATTTCATCAAGGGTGGGAGTGATCAATGATTTCCGTTTGCCTCGTGGACGACCAGACGCTGGTACGGCAGGGGATACGTTCGTTGCTGGAGCTGTCGCCGGAGATCCAGGTGGTCGCCGAATGCAATGATGGCGCTGCGGCGCTCGAGACGATTCCGAAGGTGAAGCCGGACGTCGTGTTGTTGGACATGCGCATGCCCGGCAAGAGTGGCCTCGACGTCCTCAACGCGTTCGCGGCCAGCGGCAAGGTGCCCCCTACGATCATCCTGACCACCTTCGACGACGATCAGTTGGTGTTGGCGGGTCTGAAAGCCGGCGCACGCGGCTACCTTTTGAAGGATGTCTCTCTTGAGCAGCTGGTCGACGCGGTCAAGACGGTCGCCGGAGGCGGCTCGCTGATCGCGCCGGTAGTGACCCAGCGCCTGCTGGCCGGGGTAGGCCGCATCCATAACCAGTTCAGCAGCCTCGGTCAGCCCGACCCGCTGACAGAACGCGAAACCGAGATCCTGCGCCTGATGACCGGCGGCTACAGCAACAAGGAGATCGCCAATTCCCTCAAGGTTGCCGAGGGTACCGTCAAGAACCACGTTTCAAACATCCTTTCCAAGCTCGGCGTGCGCGACCGTACACGCGCCGTGCTCAAGGCGCTGGAACTCGGCATTGTCTAGCAAGCCCCGGGGAACGTGATGCACTCGGCAGAATACGCGCTGGCCCGCCATGCCGTGCCTTGGCGATTCGGGCGTGGCGCGAACGCCGTGAAGCAAGTACCATCCGCCTTTCATGTGTTTCATGCGGCGCGCGACCTGCCGGCCCACCCGGCCGGAGCGGGCGTCGACCATACGTACAAGCCGTTCGGAGATCCCTGGCATGACCCGTGTGCTCGAATTCGTCGTCGCCCTGATCATCGTGTTCATCCTTGCCGTGATCGTGGGTCTGTTCCTGCCCAGCCACGCGCACATCGAGCGATCGATCGACATTAGTCACAATCCGCAGCACATCTACGATGTCCTGAACAACTTCAGGCGCTTCCCGGATTATGTGGGCGGCGACCTGCAGGCGCAGGATCCACAGATTAAGTTCTCGTTCTCCGGGCCGGCCTATGGCCCCGGCGCGACAATCAGTTGGACAGGCAGCAGTGAGCGCGACAGCGGCAAGTTGGTGAACAAGTCCGGCAATATCGACTTGACCGGGAACAGCACCGTAACTTGGGACCTGACCAACCACTGGCGCGGCGAAAACAAGACATTCACCCTGCAGGTCGCACCTCGCCAGGGTCAGCGCGTCAGCACAGTGACTTGGGGCTACGACGTCGATTACGGCTGGAACCTGATCGACCGCTACTCGCAATTGTGGATCCATGGTGATCCGGCCAGCATGATCCAGTATGGGCTCGACTCGCTGCAGAACATGCTGGCGGCCGTCCCCAATGTCGGTTACGACAAGCTCAACCCGGGTCTGTATCGCACACAGGCGACGCCGGTACTGCTGGTCTCGACCAAGGCCCCCCGCACGCTCGATGACATCGACACGGCCAAGGCCGCGGCGTTCAAGCAAATCGAGGCCGCGATGACCAAACTGGGCGTCAAGGCGGCGGGTCCCACCACCACCATTACTACCGAATGGGGCGACACGACTTATACCTTCGATCTGGCCGTGCCGATCAACACCACCACGGTCACGATCAATGGCAAGAATTACGACCTGACCCAGTTGCCACCGCGGCCGAGCGCGGAACAACTTGCCGCCCAACCGGCGTCGTCGTCGTCATCGGCGTCCGCATCCAGCGCAGGGAAACCCGCTTCCGCGGCGTCCAGCGCAGGTCAGCCGGCTTCGGCGTCGTCGTCGGGATCGACTGGGAACGGCTCCGCACCGGGCGGCCTTGACAAGCAGAACCAATTGATTGTCAACGACAACGTGCGCGCCACGATGATGCCCGGGCGCGAGGTACTGGAAGCCGCCTGGACCGGGGAAGCCGGGATACCTCTGGTACGGCTGGCGTTGAAGGCCTATGCGGGCACGCACGGGTATCAGTTCAACGAAACCGAGGACCGGCTCTACGACCAACTTGCGTCGTTGCCGACCGTTGCCGATCAGGACCAGATCTACAGGGTATTCCTGCCGGTCTCGAATGCGCCTGCACAAACGCCCAGCCAGGTTTCCGGTCGTACAGAACCGTTGGCTGCACTCGATCCGTCGATTTGGTCAAGCAAGGCCCCGCCTGTGGAATCGAAGAAATCCGAGGCCGGGAAAAAGAAGCCCGAGGCGCGCAAGAAGCCGGAGCACGCCAGAAAGCGGCATCGTCGCTGAGCAGGTGGGATCGGTCGAAAAGGCCCGCCTCTCGCGGGCCTTTTCTTTTTCAGACGTGCCTTGGATACGCTGATCCTGCGACTGCGCAGGCGCGAGAATACTCGGCGCATCCTGCTAGAGTCTCGGCACGATTCCGCGCGGATGCATGGCTTCGATGATCAGAACCGAGAACCTCGGCAAGCGTTACGGCAAGTTCGAGGCCGTGGCTGACATGGATCTGAAAGTTGCGCCGGGGCACGTGCTGGCGCTGCTCGGTCCGAATGGTGCGGGCAAGACCACCACGATGCGGATGATCGCGGGTTTTCTGGTTCCGAGCTACGGACGGGCGCGGGTATGTGGACATGACGTCGTGCGCGAACCGCTGAAGGCGCGACGCGCGTTGGGGTATCTGCCCGAAGGTGCTCCAAGCTACGGAGAGTTGTCGGTTGCTGAGTTTCTTGCGTTTGCTGCGCGGGTGCGCGGGTTGACCGGCATCCCTGGTAACCGCAGGGTGGATGAGATGGTCGAGCGCCTGCAGTTGCAACCGGTGCTCGCGCAAAGTATCGAAACATTGTCGAAGGGTTATCGGCGGCGCGTGTGCCTTGCCCAGGCACTGCTGCACGACCCGCCTGCGCTGATTCTCGATGAACCTACCGACGGGCTGGACCCCAATCAGCAGCGCGAGGTACACGCACTGATACGCGGCATGGCGCGGGACCGCGCGATCATCGTTTCCACCCACGTACTCGACGAGGTGCGCGCGGCCTGCAACCGGGTCGCGATTCTCTCTCGTGGCCGCCTGCGCGTGCAGGGCACTCCCTCGGAACTCGAGCAGCAATCGCGCTACCACCACGCGGTGAGTTTCCGGGCACCCGCCAGCGCGTTGGCGCGCGAGCTTCTGGGGCGGCTTCCCGAAGTCGATTCGGTCGAGGTCGACCCGGTGGATGGCCGGATCACGGTGTTCCCGCGCGACGGACATGAAATCTTCCACATCGTCGTGAAGTTGCTGGATGAGCAACGCGTACGCGTCGACGAACTGCAGCTCGAACGCGGCCGGCTCGAGGATGTGTTCCGACGCGTCACCATCGATGAAGCCCCCGACGAAGCGGTGGCCGCATGAGCGCCGGAGGTGCCGGCGAAGCAATGCGGGAACGTCGCGGGATGGCGTTCCGCGGCGTGCTCCTGCGCGAGTTGCGCGGTTACCTGATCACGCCGGTCGCGTGGTTGTTCAGTGTGATCTTCCTGCTGTTCGCAGGCGCATTCACGTTTTACCTCGGCGCATTCTTCGAGCGCGGCCAGGCCGACCTCGATCCGTTTTTCCGGTTCCATCCGTGGCTGTATCTGGTGCTGGTGCCGGCACTGGCGATGCGGCTGTGGGCCGAGGAGCGCCGCAGCGGTACGCTGGAACTCCTGATGACATTGCCGATCCGGCCATGGCAGGCGGTATTCGCGAAATTCCTCGCCGCGTGGATATACATCGGTTGTGCGCTGGCGTTGACCTTCCCGATATGGCTGACGGTCAATTACCTCGGCCAGCCTGACAATGGGGTGATCCTGGCAGGTTATGTCGGCAGTTTCCTGATGGCTGGTGCGTTCCTTGCGATCAGCGAATGCCTGTCCGTACTCACGCGTAGCCAGGTGGTTGCCTTCATCCTCGCGCTCGCGGTGTGCCTGTTGTTCCTGCTCGCGGGTGACCCGCTGGTGCAGCAGCCGCTGCTGGCACTCGGTTCGAATCATGTCGCCGATGCGCTGTCGGACCTGAGCCTGCTTAGCCATTTCCAGGCAATCGCACGCGGCGTGCTTGATTTTGGCGACGTTGCGTATTTCGTGTTGACGATCCTTTTCTGGCTCGCCACGAATACCCTGATCCTCGACGCGAGGCGCGGGGGATGAGATTTCGCATCTCCGCAAGCTGGCGTTTGTGGGTGGGACTGCCCGTGTTCGCCGCGATTTACGTGCTGTTGGTCCTTGGCTCGTCGAAGTGGCTCGATAGCGTGCGTATCGACCTGACCCAAGATCACCTGTACACACTGTCACCTGGAACCCTCGACATCCTCGATCACTTGCGGCAGTCGCTGAAGCTGACCCTGTATTTTTCCGACCGTGCGAGCCATGGGTTGCCCCAGATGCGCGCCTATCACCAGCGGGTGGTGAACATGCTGGACGAGATCGCGCGGCATTCGCACGGCCGCGTTCATGTCGCCTTGGTCGATCCTTTGCCGTTTTCCGAGGATGAAGACCGCGCGACTGCGGCGGGCCTGACTTCGGTGCGCGACGAGGGCTCAGGCGGGGCGATTTTCTTTGGATTAGCGGGCCGCAATACCAATGACGGGCGCACCGCGGCCATCCCTTTCTTCCTCCTCGCGAAAGAGCGGTTCATCGAATACGACATCGCCAAGCTGTTGTACGACCTCAACACGACGCGCAAGCCAAGAGTGGCGATTTACAGCGGTCTGCCCATTTGGGGCAGCAGCGACAGGGATGGCAATGCGACACCGCCATGGACGGCACTGCAGCAACTAAGGCAGTTGTTCGATGTGCGCCGACTTGACTCCGACACGCTGGCTTCGCTTGGCGTCGCCGACACGGATGCGCTGGTGCTGATCCAGCCGGCCGGGTTGTCGCGCGCCGACGTACAAGCGGTGGATCGATACGTGCAGCGTGGCGGCCATCTGCTGGTGTTCGTGGATCCCGATTCGGAAGTCGGAGGCGGCGAGGCCTCCGATTTGCCGTCGCTGTTCAACGCTTGGGGAGTCGCGTTCGATCGCCACCGCGTGCTACTCGACCGCTCCCGTGCACTGGTCGTGCAATCGCCAGTCAGCGGAGCCCCTGTGCGCAGCCCGGCGGTGCTGGGCCTCACCGGAGATGAACTCAATCGCCGCGACCCTGTCACCGCGGCGCTCAGCGTGATCGATGTGTCATCCACCGGATATTTCGGTTTGTTGCCCGGTTCGAATACGCGTCTCGACCCACTGATCCAGAGCACCACCGAGGCGATGACCGTGCCCACCGGATTGGTGCGCGATGCGCTCGATCCCTCGACCCTCTACAAGGATTACCAACCCGAGGGCAGACACTTCGCCATCGCGGTGCGGCTGCAAGGCAAGTTGCCCAGTGCATTCCCCGCGGATGCCCCCGGCAAGACACCAACACGCAAGCCCGAGGTGATCCTTGTCGGTGATACCGATCTACTGTCGGACCGGCTGTGGGTACAGACGAGCTTGGCGCAGGGGCAGACGCTGGTAAGTCCGTTTGCCAACAATGGTGATTTCTTCGTCAACGCAGTCGACGACCTGGCAGGGCCGTCCGATTTGATAGCGATCCGCGGACGCGCCGTGGCTGAACGCCGCTTCACGCGCGTGGACGCATTGCGTCGGCAGGCAGACGAGAAATTCAAGGCCAAGCAATCCGAGTTGCAGGCGGAATTGAGCGACACCGAACAACGCCTCGCGGTGCTCAAGCAAGTCTCGCACGGTCGTGGCCAGACGGCGGAACAAAAAGCCGCAGCCGCGCAATTCGTGCAACGCAAGCTGGCGATTCGCGACGAATTGCGCGCGGTGCAGCGCAGCCTCGATGCCGATATCGAACATTTGTCCATGCTGCTGAAATTCCTTGATATTTTGTTGATGCCGATACTGGTGACACTGGTGGGATTGATGTACGGTGCCTGGCGTGTTCGGCGGCGACGTGCAGGTGGAGAATGGCGATGAGAGCCACTCCATCGCCGCCTGCTCCGGCTCGTCCGCACTGGCCGGGTATCGCCGCCGCGGCAGCGGGCGCGAGCGCGGTGGTGCTGGGCGCGCTGGGCGCGCATGCGCTGCGCGGCGTCCTCTCCGCGCCGATGCTCGAAATCTGGAACACCGCAGTGCACTTCCAGTTCTGGCATGCTTTGGCGCTGGTGGCGTGCGCGATGCTGGCGCGACGCTCGCACGCCGCGTACCTTGGCTCGATCCTGTTCGCACTGGGGATCGTTCTGTTCTGCGGCAGCCTGTATGCGTTGGCGCTGGGAGCGCCGCGAATGGTAGGCATCGTTACGCCGCTGGGCGGCCTTTGTTTCATCGCGGCGTGGATTGGGTTGGGCGTGGCGTTGTACCGGCAACGAATGTGAGGGAACCCGATGGTGCAGAAAATCATTCCGCGTGGCTTCGATGTCGCGGCGGCCACCACGCATCTCGGCCGGCGCGACCGCATGCTTGCGAAGTGGATGCGCCGGATCGGCCCGATCGAGCATGACTTCGACCAGCGTTTCGATCCCGTCGACGCGCTCGCACATTCGGTCCTGTACCAGCAACTTTCCGGCAAGGCTGCGGCGACGATCACGGGCAGGGTGGAGGCGCTTATGCCGCGCGGCCGCCGGATCACCGCTCGCGGACTCGATACTGTCGACGACTTGGCTCTGCGCGGTGCGGGCGTTTCCCGCAACAAGATCGCGGCGTTGCGTGATCTCGCCGAGAAATCGCACGCGCGAATCGTGCCCACGCCAGCGCGGCTCGCGCGGATGTCCGATCAGGATCTGATCGATCATCTCGTGCAGGTGCGCGGCATCGGGCGCTGGACGGTCGAGATGCTGTTGATGTTCAGGCTGGGGCGCCCCGATGTGTTGCCGGTGGACGACCTCGGCGTACGCAAGGGCGCGCAAATCGTGCACGGTTTCGAAGGAATGCCCACCCCGCTGGCGTTGCAGGAATTCGGCGAACGCTGGGGGCCGTACCGCACGCTGGCGAGTTTCTATCTGTGGAAAGTGGTTGAAGCCGCGAAGCCACCCAAGCCCGGAATTAACAGGCTGTTGAAAAACGCATGACCTTCGTCGTCCGGTGCCCGAGCTGGGCACTTTCGGCATCAGCGGCGAGGGGATTTTGTTCGTTCGCCGCGGGATTCGGCGCCTTGTGGCATCGCGCTGCCGCCAATGGGGCCGCTCACGGGACTTCTCCCACGATCAAGTTGCGCATTCGGATCAAGTTCCATCCCATCATTCCCATCTGGAACAACGCCCCGACTTGCGCCTTGCCGCGCTGTTTGACCTGCCGCAGTTGGGCAATCAACTTCATCCATCCAAACGGTTCTTCCACTCGTTTGCGCTTGCGCTGGCTGACGGCGTATCCGGCATGCCGCCGGGTGCGCGCATCGATGGCACTGCCCTTGTCCTTGGCGGCAACATGCGCGGTGATCCCCAAGCGACGGCACCCTGCCACGAATGAAGCGACGTCGTAGCCCTTGTCCGCCCCGACGGTCTTGCGCCGCTTGCCGGGTAGCGACTTCAGCAGTGCCAACGCCGTGTCGCGCTCGGCCGTGCCAGAGGCGTGGCTGACCTCGGCGCGTACCACCAGCCCGTTGCGGTTTTCGACCACGGTGTGGCCCTGATAGCACAACACCGCCGCCGTGTTCGACGATTTGCGGTACAACCGTGCTTCCGGATCGGTAGTTGAAGCATGGGTGTCGTTCTTGCGCTGCTCGCCATGGAAGTCCCGCTCCTGGTTGCGGCCGATGCCACCCGAATCGCCATCCTTCGGCTGGAAACTCTTGTGCGAGGCCCACGCCTGGATCAGTGTGCCATCGACACTGAAGTGATCCTGCGACAACAACCCGCGTTGCCCGGCCATCCGCACCACCTCGGCAAACAGCTCCGGCACCACGGCATGCTCAAGCAACCGGTCACGGTTCTTGCTGAAGGTCGAGTGATTCCACACCGTATCGTCAATGCTCAACCCCACGAACCACCGGAACAGCAGGTTGTAGTGCGTCTGCTCCACCAGCTGCCGCTCACTGCGGATGCCGTACAACACCTGCAACAGCAACGCACGCAACAAACGCTCCGGCGCAATCGACTCCCGGCCACCCTCGGCGTAGGCCGCGTCGAACAAGTACGAGATACGCTTCAATGCAGCATCGAACAACTCCCGCAACGGCCGGATCGGATGATCCGCTGGAACGAAGCCCTCCAACTGCACCGTCGTGAACAACGATTCCTGCATCACATCCGCACCGCGCATGCCCCATTCCTTTTTCGTTACCGTCCCGAAAGGCTACCCGCAACACGCTGTAGCACGGGTGAATTTCAACAACCTGTTAAACCGGTGAAGCGTTCCCAGGATTGAACGCCGCCGTGCGAACGTTCGGCCGAAATGCGGATGGCGCAACTTGATTTCGGCATCCCCAATAGACTCGGAGCATCTCTCGCACGCATCGTGTCACAAGGGTTGACCCAAAGACCGGGTTTGGGTCGGTGCGGTCATTGGTCATTTTCGCCATGACCGTACTGGCGGCGTTGGCGACCCACCTGTTTTTGATCTTGCCTTTGATGATGCGGGTGTTCGGCGGCACGCGCCAGCCATGGCGGCTGTTCCGGCCGATGTCGCCGGCCCTGTTGACGGCGTTCTCGATTGCGTCCTCCGCGGCCACGCTGCCGGTCACGCTGGAGGGGGTGGAACTGGCTGGCGTTTCGCGACGCACCGCGAGCTTCGTGCTTCCGCTCGGCGCCACCGTGAACATGAACGGCACCGCGCTGTACGAATGCATAGCGGTGATCTTCCTTGCCCAAGCTTATGGTGTACCTCTCGGTTTGGCGACGCAGCTGCTGATCGTGGTGATCGCGGTGGTGACTTCGATTGGTGTGGCCGGAATCCCCCCGGCGTCGCTGGTCGCGATCGTGGTAATCATGAATGCGGTCGGCCTGCCGCCAGAAGCCACCGCCGTGCTGTTCGTATTCGACCGCCTGCTGGACATGTCACGCACGGCGGTGAACATCTACGGCGATGCCGTCTGCGCCGTGATCGTCGCACATCGCGGCGGTTAAACCGGGTTGCTGGAACCGAAGGGTGCATTGGCATTGGCCGGCGTTGACTGACGCGTTTGACTAGCGAGGCGGATCGCCACGCAAAGTCCGCGCGGTATGCCAACACCAGTGCCAGGGCTCGTAGGCGATGCCATGGCGATTGCCGCGAGGGTAGGAAAGCGCGAAGCCAAAGCACGAGGCATTGCGTTGCAACCAAGCGAATGCAGGCGAATGCTCGAACGCCTCTTCGAGTGCTGCGAAACTCGGGGTGGTGAGATCGAGGCAGCGGCCACCGTGGTGCTCGCTATAGCCCGGCGCAGCGCTGACGCACAAGATTTCCTCGATGGTCTGGCCTTGTGCCAGCTTGCGTTCAAGAATCCCGAGCTGATATTCGATCGAACGGAATGCCGAAACCACCAGGATTTCGATGCCGTCGCGTGCCGCCGCTCCGCGCATCCGGGTAAACACGCGTGCCGGATGGGGTTTCAGCCATTGTGTCCTGCCATGGATGTCGCGGCCGATTGACGCGAGTTGCATGGGTTCCCGTTGCAGCAAGAGACGCCGCGTGCGACCGTAATCGCGCGGGACGCCGAGAGCAAAGGCGCGTTCGATCAGCGCGCGGCGTTCCGAAGCGCCATGGCAACGTCGCGGCGGTGCAACGACGTCGGACTTGCCGGCGTTCCTCGCCATACCGGCATTATTTCGTCGAAGGTGCTGGCGCGGCAGTGGCCGGTTGGACAGCCCGGATATAGAAGCCCCCGATCTTCCCCCCCCTGTCACACGCCAGTTGGGATACGAAATCGCCCTTCACGAAGTGCAGCGGTGTGCTGACGATCGGCATGCCTTGATATATCACGGTCTGTGGGTCGCCACGCGATTCGAGTTTGCCGAATCTCGCGCCGACGGATTGCCACACCTTGGCGAGGTTGCTTGCGCCGACCGCCGCTTTCATCTTCTCATCGAAATTCGAAGCTGCGGTCTTGAAAGACCCTTTCTCGAGGTCGTCGATGAAGCCTTTGGAAATCAGGCCGCAGGCTTCGATTCGGGCGGCATCGGTTTGTCCCGCCACGGCATTGGCGTGGGCGCTGGAGGCCGGGTGCGGCTTGGTTGTCATGGCCGAATCGACATTGTCGGGAATACCGTTGCTCGGCAGGGGCGACTGTGCGATCGCAGGTGCAGTCAGCGACACGAGAGCAAGTGCGAGACAGGTGCGTTGCATGCCGGATTTCTCCTGAAGAAGACGCGAGTGAATGCCGAATGTGGCCCGGAGTGTGCCTGAGGCTGCGCTTGAGCGCAAAATCGGTCAGATGACATGATGCGTCGCGGGTCCCTTGGGCCGTCAGTCCGAACGTTTCGGGAACAGGGCGGAGCTGCTTGCGCCATGGGCCCGATAGGTACTCACAAGCTCCTGGTCGTCGCGGCCAAGCTTGTTCATCTGACCATCGGTGTGTGAAGGGAAAGGGTAATCAGTCCTCGGCACGCACCGGCGGCAGCATACGCCGCAAGGTGTTGTCGCGTTGCCAGAAATGTTGGAACAACGCTATCAGGGCGTGCGCGCCGGCCAAGTACATCAGTATGTTGCCCAAGGTTTCATTGATGTTTTCTATCTTGTGGGCGAAATGGCGATATGAAACCAGTCAGTGCAGGCGACGGACCCAGGGGCATAGCGGGGAGCGGGTATTTCGCGGTTCTCGGTCGTCATGAAAGGATTGCGACCTGTCATGATATTGGCGTCAGTCGTCCCGACCTTCTTTTCGCGTGACGGGCTTCCGCAGGGCTTCCAGAAGGACATTCCGCCGATACCTTGCGCTAACCGCGTTGGCGCGCCTTACACGCCACGAGCGCGCATACGACAAAACACAACCGGATCTCAAGGTGACGGCTTGCGTGCGCGAACCTGCGTCCAGCCTTCCGGCCCCAGCACCTGCAAGCTGTCGAAGCGCACCTTGTAGCCCATCTTGGGATGATTGGCGATCCAGTATCCGAGGTACAGGTGCGGCAGTGCCCGCTCGCGTGCCAGCTCAATCTGACGGAGGATCGCATAGGTTCCGAGACTGCGCTTCGGCAGCCCGGGTTCGAAGAAGGTGTAGACCGCGGAGAGGCCGGTGTCGCAGACATCCGTGACAGCAATGGCAACCAGTTGTCCTGCGGCGCGGAACTCCAGGAACACCGTCGGGCTCCAGGGCGCGGCAAGGAAGTGCGAGAAATCCTCGTCACTGGCTTCGTCCATGCCACCGCCGGGATGGCGTGCATGCAGGTAGCGGGCGTAGAGGGCTTGCCGTTCCTCGGTGAGGCCGGGTTCGCACTCCGCCAGTTCGATGTCGCGGTTGGCGGCAAGGCAACGTCGTTGGCTGCGACCAGGCACGAAGGTGGCGACGTCTATCCGGCACGGTTCGCAAGCGTGGCAGCGCGGGCAATGCGGGTGGTAGACATGCCCGCCGGCGCGGCGGAAACCACGTGCCAGTGACAGTGCGTAGAGTCTCGGCAGGTTTGGAGCAGCCGGATCCAGCACCAGGTTCTGCGCGGTGCGCGCGTGAAAATAGCCACAGGCATGAGGCAGCGTCTGAAACAGGCGGACACGTTCGTTGCGCAGGGTCATTGGAGGAGTGCTCTGGTCCATTCCGCACAGGCGCCACCGGCGGTGTCTGACCGCAGATCAAGGCGTGCCGGCGGCGGCAGACTGGCCGTCTGTCGCGCCGGCGCAACGATGAGTTGCGGGCACACATCCCGGCCCTGCAAACTGATTCCAAGTGGCGGGGTGGTGTCCAGAAGGCCCTCCTGCGGCACCGCGCGGCTTGCCAAGACACCCGGTCTTGACTGCGCCACGCCCCACCACTTGCGAGCCCGCTGGACACCATGCCGCCCGTGTGGAATGAACCAAAGCATCCCCATCACCATACCGAGATCAGCTTGGCTCCATAGATGGCGAGTGCGATGCACACGGCGACCAGCACCGCGGTGCGCACACGCGCGGCGACGCGTGCGGGGTTGCGCCCGCCGGTTTGGCGGAAGCGGTACGCGGCGAGTTCCTCGGCGTACCGGACGGTCGGCTGGATCCCTATGTCGCGCATCAACTGGCGTGCACGGGTGTGGTCGCTGGCGTGCCTGACCCACACCGCCGGCCAGTTGTCGCTGTGGCCGGGGCGGCCGTACGAAAAACGCCGGTAGGTGGAGCCGGCATACGCCCGTTGGTTGGTGACCTTGGTCGCGATGCCGTGCTCGGCCATCACGGCGACCAGCCGGTCGATATTCTCCATCCGTGGCGAGGTATAAATTCTGCGCATACGATGAGTTTACGACAGCCACGGATGGTTGCAATCCGTGGCTGTCGCATTCAGCGCACGTGTCGCAGTCGCAGCAATCCTTCCTGTGCCGTCGAGGCGACCAGCCTGCCTTCGAGATCGAACATCTGCCCGCGCACCAACCCGCGCCCCCCCTGTGCTGTCGGGCTTTCACACGCATACAGCAGCCAATCGTCCACGCGGAACGGACGGTGGAACCACAGCGCGTGATCGAGGCTGGCCATCTGGAGGTTGGGCGTCAGATAGGACACGCCGTGCGGCAGCAGCGCCGTACCGATCAGGTGATAGTCTGACGCGTAGGCCAGCAATGCCCGGTGCAATGGCGGGTTGCCGTCGATGCGATCGGCGAGCCGGAACCAGATGTGCTGGTAGGGCGGTCGTTTGGCGGGGTGCAGTTCGTCGCGCGGCCACACGAAACGATATTCGAATGGGCCGTCGGTGCTGAGCCAGCGTTGCAGCTTCGGCGGCAGCCTCGCCAGTTCCGCTGCCGGCAGCGTCGCCTGCGGCTCCAGATCATCCGGCTTTGGCACTTCCGGCATGCCTGTCTGGTGTTCGAATCCAGGTTCGTCGATCTGGAACGACACCGCGCAGTTCAGGATCGGTTTGCCGTGCTGGATCGCCTCGACGCGGCGCACCGAAAAGCTGTGTCCGTCGCGGGCGCGGTCGACGTGGTAGACGATCGGTTTGTCGACATCGCCCGCGCGCAGGAAGTAGGCGTGCAATGAATGCGAAGCGCGCGCCGGATCGACGGTCTGCTGCGCGGCGGAAAGGGCCTGTCCGAGTACCTGGCCGCCGAATACGTAGCGGGTGCCGATGTCCCGGCTCTGGCCGCGGAACAGGTTGTCCTCCAGCCGCTCCAGTTGCAGCAGTTCGATCAACTCGGAGACATGCGGTTTGGTCATGGGAACGGGCGCGGCGCAAAAGGCCACGAATTATAGCGGTTCCGATTTTCGGCCCAGGCGGGAGAATGGGCAGTCGGCCATCACATTGCGCCACGGAAACATCGTCCCCGGATCGAGCTTGCGCCGCACCTGTCGTGTTGTATCGTCGCTCGCGGGGACCCAACTCGTGTCGAGATCTTCGTGGCCGGCAATGTAGCGAAGCGTGGGCAGCGCCGCGGCCAGGTGCACGAGCAACCTCGTCAACGCGTCGATCTGTGCATCCGGATACGGTTCTGTCATTGATTGCTGGCGCGAGTCGTACCAGTCGGGGTAGCGACCGGTATTGACCAGCTCGATGCCGATAGAACGTTCGTTGTAGCCCCGGGTGTGGTGCGCCATGCGTTCGTCCGGTACGTAACGCAACACGCTGCCGTCGCGGTCGATGTAGCAATGCCCGCTGTTGCCGGTGCCATCCGGGTGTACCACGCGCTCGCCATATTCGCGCGCCATCGCAAGGTCGGGCAGCTCGGTGCAATGGACCACGACGAGGTCGAGGCTGTTGAGCGGGCGTGCCTGCAGCCGTTCGAGATAAGTCAACGGCAGATCCTGGATTGGAGGCGGCGGGTTCATCACGGAAGTGTTGCACGAAAACGGATGGGTTGTGGACACGCCTGTTACGCTTTCACCAATCGCCGTCTCTCGCCATTTTCCATGCCCGGTCACATCATCCTTTCCCACGGGTCCGACAGCGGACCCGAAGCCACCAAGGTCAGCGCACTCGCGCGCGTCGCGGAGTCGCTTGGCTGGAGCACGCTGCGGCCCGATTATCGCGAGGACGACGCGCGTGGCTACGCCGGATCGGTTTCGCCTCGCGTCGAACGTCTCATCGCGGCCATGCGGGGCGCGCCGCGGCCGTTGCTGCTCGCCGGATCCAGCATGGGCGCGTTCGTCTCGGGGTTGGCGTCGCTGCAGGCGCCGTGCGACGGCCTGTTCCTGATCGCGTTGCCGATCGACATTCCGGGCTGCCCACAGCGGTTCGATGCGGCACGCGGCGTGCCCGGTTTTCTGGCGCACGGTTATCAAGACGAGTTGTGTCACGCCGATGCGGCACTGGCGTTCGCGCGCGAACGCGGGATGCCGGCGCTGATGCTGGACGACGATCATCGTCTGGCGAATCACGTCGTGGTCCTCGAACGGCAATTCCGGTTGTTTCTCGAAGCGCTGGCGGGTTGACCCGTGACAGCCTTCTTTGCGACCTGTCCCAAGGGTCTCGAATACCTGCTGCGCGACGAACTGGCTGCCTTGGGTGCCGAGGCACATGAAGCATTGGCCGGGGTGCGCTTCGAAGGCGATCTCGAATGTGCGTATCGCGCCTGTCTCGAATCACGTCTCGCGAGCCGCGTCCTGTTGCCGCTCGCAGAATTCGACGTCTCCGATGCGGAGGCGCTGTATGCGGGAACCTACGCGATCGACTGGTCGCAGCACCTCGCGCCCGATGCCACGCTTGCCATTGATGCGACCGGCGGCAGCGGCACAATCACCCATTCGGGGTTTGCAGCGCAGAAGGTCAAGGACGCCATCGTGGACCAGTGTCGCGAACGTTTCGATGTGCGTCCGACCATCCAGTCGGAACGCCCGGACATGCGTTTGAATCTTCGGCTGCACAAGGGTCGCGCGACGCTGTCGCTGGACCTGTCCGGCGACCCCTTGCACCGGCGCGGCTGGCGGCGCGAACAGGGCGAGGCGCCGCTCAAGGAGAATCTAGCCTGCGCCATGCTTCTGCGTTCAGGCTGGCCCGAGATCCACGCTCGCGGCGGTGCGTTCGTCGACCCGATGTGCGGCTCCGGCACTTTGCTGATTGAAGCGGCATGGATGGCCGCTGGCGTCCCCCCGGCGCTTCAACGCGAATATTTCGGGTTTCTCGGCTGGCGCGGCCACGATGCGGTGCTATGGCAGCGCCTGCATGATGAGGCCAAGGATCGCGCGCAAGAAGGATTGCGTGGCTTGCGTGCATGTTTCTTCGGCAGCGACAGCGATCCACGCATGATCTCGATCGCGACGCACAATCTTCAGAGCGCGGGCGTCGCGGGTTTCGTGAGTCTCGACAAGCGGATGGCCGAATACATCGAGCCGCCGTCGGGCTTCACGACAGGGCTCGTGATCACCAACCCGCCATATGGCGAACGGATGGGCGATCTCGCAACGCTGCCGACGCTCTACAAGGCATTCGGCGATCGGCTGCGCGCCGGTTTCGCCGGCTGGCGTGCCGCTGTGCTGACGTCGGAACCTGATCTCGAGCGTGCGCTCGGTTTGCGCCTCGCCAAGCATTACATGCTGTTCAACGGCGCGATCGAATGCCGGCTCGCGTTGTTCGATGTTCACGAGCCGACTGCCGCCGCCTTGCCGGCGCCGCTGTCAGCGGGCGCGGAGATGGTCGCCAACCGGATCCGGAAGAACCTGCGGAACCTGCGCAAGGAATTGTCGCGCCATGGCGTCAGCTGCTTTCGGGCCTACGATGCGGACCTGCCGGAATATGCCGCCGCGATCGACGTATATCGCGGCTGGGCGGAAGGTGCGCCGGATGTCGGGGATGACGCGACCGCGCAAACATGGCTGCACGTCCAGGAATACGCCCCCCCCGCCAGTGTCGACAGCGGAGCCGCACAGACGCGCTGGCGCGAGTTGCAACGCGCGGCTTGCGCGGCACTCAACACGTCGCGCGAACACATGGTGTTGAAAACGCGCGCGCGCGGCCGGGGCGGCAGCAAGTACGGGCGTTTTGCCGCGCGCGACGAATATCTGGTCGTGGGGGAGGGCGGGTCACGCTTTCTCGTGAACCTGCGCGACCGGCTCGATACCGGGCTGTTCCTGGATCATCGCCTGGTGCGTGCGCGTGTGCGCGAACTGGCGCGGGGTCGCGATGTCCTGAACCTGTTCGCCTATACCGGCGCGGCCAGCGTGTACGCTGCGGCGGGTGGCGCACGCAGCACCACCAGCGTCGACCTGTCGCCGGTGTACCTGGGATGGGCATCGAGGAACCTCGCGCTGAACGGCCACAGCGGTACCGCACACAAACTTGCGCAAGCCGATGTCATGGCGTTCCTGCAGGAGAGTCCTGCGCAGTACGGCCTGATCTACGTCGACCCACCGACGTTTTCCAATTCGGCGCGGGCCGGGGACTTCGACGTGCAGCGCGATCACGTGGCGCTTCTGGAGGCTTGCAGCAGGCGCTTGCGCGACGATGGCGTGATCGTTTTTTCAAATAATTACAGACGCTTCCGTCTGAATGCGGAAGCCCTGTCGAGCAAATTCACGGTCGAGGACATTGGCAGAACCAGCATTCCGCCCGACTTTGCGCGCAGGCCACGAATCCACGGGTGCTGGTTGCTGCGTTTGAACACGCTTCGTTCCCAACCGGCGTAGCTCGGATGCAGCGCAACGGAACCCGGGGTTGCCAAGGACGGGCGCATGCCGCAACGCATCAGTGCACGCGAAGCTGAACGTTTCAGTGGTGATTCAGCCCCATCGCGCGAGGATGCGTATGTAGGCCATTTGCAGAGGCATGCCATGCAAATTCGTGGATTCGGACATCGCGCGGCTTTGGCAATTGCGGTAGTCGCGACGTCGCTGTGGTTTGCGCCGAGTGCCATCGCCCACGTACATGTCGGCGTCGGTATCTCGGTTCCCGGTATCAGCGTAGGCGTAGGCAACTGCTGGCGCTGCGGTTACGTGGCTGCACCGCCGGTGTACTACCAGCCGGCGTATCCGGCGCCGGTTTACTACGGGCCGGCCCCGGTGTATTACGCGCCAAGCCCGGCGTATTACGGATATAGCTATGGTTACTACGCACCCTACTATCCCCCTCAGTACTACCGCGGCCATTACCCCTACCACCGTGGTTATTACAGGCACGCGGGTGGGCATGGTCACAGCGGCCGCTACTATCACCATCGTTGATTCCCGGACACGTCGTGCCCGGAACGGCATTGTGTAGTCTGCGGTGTGATACAACATCACACCCATGAGCCACTTATCGAATCATTCCCTGGACGAGCACCAAGGCGGCGAAGCCGCGATCGATCTGCATTCGATCCGCACCTTCCTTCGGCAGTGGGTGCGTGACCCGGTCAAGATGGCTTCGGTCACTCCGTCCGGGCGTCAGCTTGCGCGCCTGATGGTCGCGCAATTGCCGGAACGATGTTCGCGTGTCGTCGAGATCGGGGCAGGGACCGGGGTATTCACCCGTGCGTTGCTGGATCATGGCATCGCGCCGTCACGGTTGTTGGTCATCGAAATCAATCCCGATCTGGCCGATTTCCTGCGCGAGCGTTTTCCCGGCGTTGCCGTGGCTTGCGCCGATGCCCGCCATCTGGATGCGCTGGCCAACGACCATGGTCTGCTCGCAGACGGCGAGCTGGATGCGGTGGTCAGCGGACTCGGGATGTTGTCCATGAACAGCGAGTTGCGCACCGACATCCTGCGCGCGGCGTTCGCGGCGCTTTCGGACCAAGGCAGGTTCATCCAATTTACCTATGGTCCCGCCAGCCCGGTCAAACGGCGCGAACGAGATGCACTTGGTCTGAGCGTCAGGCGCGCGGGCTCAGCCTTGCGCAATCTGCCGCCGGCGGCGGTGTACGTGTATCAGCGGTCAAGGTCGCACGAGGTCGCCAGCATCCGGCAGACGCCACGCGCTTGAGGCGCGTCAGTCGAGTTGCAGCGAATAATGTCGCGTGCCGCTTTCGCGGCGGTACCCGAGCGACTCATACAGCGTTTGTGCGGGACGGTTGTCTTCCGACGTTTCCAATGTCAGACGGATCGCACCAGTGGCGCGCCCGAGTTCGCGTGCGGCGTCCATCAAGCCGTGTGCCACACCCCGTTTCCTTGCCTTGGGCACGACGAACAGATCGTTGAGCACCCAGATCCGGCGCATCGACACGGAGGAAAACAGGGGATACAGCTGGGTGAAACCCGACGGGTCATCATCCATGGCGTCGTGCGCCATGAAAATCACCGATTCGTTGCGCTCGAAGCGGGCTTCGAGAAACGTACGCGCCTCGTCGGGGTCGGAGGGTTGCCGATAAAACACGCGGTAGGCGTCGAACAGAGGCGTCAGCGCGCGGAGATCGGCTAGCGTTGCGCGGGAGATCTTGATGGGTGGCGGATGCCCGGTCTGTGTGGTTGCCATGCGCGGGGTGGTGCGTCTGAAAACCACCATCATGCCTACGCGCCGCACGCCTGCGCAAGCGTGCGGCGCGTCCACAAGCCAGTGGCCTCAATGCTGGTTCCGCACCCACTTTTCGTATTGCGCGCGGCTGATGGATTTGCCTTCCCCGCTCGCGTACAGGAAGTCACTGTCCAGCGGCGGGTAGGCTCGTGCCTCGGCCTCGCTGATGCGGCCGTCGTGGTTGGCATCGAGCGATTTGAATGATGGCGGCGGGCCATAGTTCCTGACCTGATCGGGCATGCCGGCATTGACCGTCAGCGTTCCATCCTGGATCGGGTAAGTCGCGCTCGACTTCGTGCCTTGGTAGAACTGACCCGGCGAACCCTGCTGCTGTGATGGTGGCGGCATCGGCGCGGCGGGGGGCGGCGGTGCGGCAGGTTGCTGGGGCGGAGGGGGAGGTGGCGGCGGCTGTGGCATTTGCTGCGCCATCGCGATTGACGCGGTGCCGAACAGCGCCAGCGCAACTGCGCCTGCGAGGGAAACACGAATCGACCGTTGGATGCTCATGGAGACTCCTTTCGGGCTGCGTGGAATGCGGCGCAGTGCGCCGTTTGCACCAGTCTTGGACCGCGCGAATATTCGGGGGTTCATGCGGCCCGGGCTTCGTGCGTCCGTCGATCAGCTTGCATTCAACTGCGTGACGAAGGCGTCATCGTTACCGGGCCAGACGCCAAGTGGTGGATACGCCTCAAGCGGCCTTGCTGCGTAACGCCAGGATCTCCAGCAGTTCCCCCGCCGAGCGCAGACGGTCGGCACCCTCCGGCAACTCCATCGTGATGCGGAGTTTGTCCTGCCCGTCCAGCTTGTAGATGCGTGGCTGCTGCTGGATCAGGCGAATGATGGTTGCCGGATCGACTTTCGGTTGCCGCTGAAACCGGATGCTGCCGCCGCCGGCGCCGAGGTCGAGTTTGCGGATGCCGAGCGCCGCGGCGCGCAGTTTCAGCGCAGCGACGGCGAACAGGTTTTTGGCCTGCTGGGGCAGCAACCCGAATCGGTCGATCATCTCGACCTGCAAATCGCGCAAGGCGTCGTCGTCATTCGCGCTTGTGATGCGTTTGTACAGCGTCAGGCGGGCGTGGACGTCCGGCAGGTAGTCGTCCGGAATCAGTGCAGGCAGATGCAGCTCGATGTCGGTGCCGCCTTCGCCGTTGAGGTCGAAATCCGGCACCCTGCCCGAACGCAGCGCGCGCACCGCGCGCTCCAGCAGTTCGTTGTAGAGCGCAAAGCCAATCGCCTCGATCTGGCCCGATTGGGCTTCCCCCAGCAGTTCGCCGGCGCCGCGGATTTCCATGTCGTGGGTGGCCAGTGTGAAGCCCGCACCCAGCTCTTCCAGCGACGCCAAGGCAGACAGACGCTTTTCGGCATCGGCTGTCATCGCCTTGCGGTCTGGCACGATCAGGTACGCATAGGCGCGATGGTGCGAGCGGCCGACGCGCCCGCGCAACTGGTGCAATTGCGCGAGTCCGAAGCGGTCGGCGCGGTCAATCACGATGGTGTTGGCGGTCGGAACGTCGATACCGGATTCGATGATGGTGGTGCAAACCAGCACGTTGAAGCGTTGACGGTGGAAGTCCAGCATCGCCTGTTCAAGTTCATGCGCGGACATCTGGCCGTGGGCGACGCGAATGCGCGCATCAGGGATCAGAGCAGCCAGTTCGCGCGCGGTGCGCTGGATGCTTTCGATCGAATTGTGCAGAAAATAAATCTGGCCGCCACGCGCCAGTTCGCGCTGGAAGGCTTCGCGGATGAGCGCCGGATCGTATTGCGCGACCAGCGTCTTGATCGCCATCCGCGCGGCTGGCGGCGTCGCGATAATCGAAAGATCGCGCATGCCGCTCATCGCCATGTTGAGCGTGCGCGGGATCGGCGTTGCGGTCAGCGTCAGCAGATCCACTTCGGCGCGCAGCTTTTTCAACTGTTCCTTGTGGCGCACGCCGAAGCGGTGTTCCTCGTCCACGATCACGAGGCCCAGATCCCTGAATTTCACATCTGGCTGCAGCAGCTTGTGGGTGCCCACGACAATGTCGAGCTTGCCGTCGGCGAGGCGCTGCAAGGCATCGCTGGCTTCCTTCTTCGCGCGGAAACGCGAGAGCAGTTCCACCCTGACCGGAAAGTCGGCAAGGCGGTCGCGGAAGTTGTCGAAGTGTTGCTGGGCGAGCAGGGTGGTTGGCACCAGCACGGCGACTTGCTTGCCGGCGCTGGTGACCGCGACCGCCGCGCGCAGGGCCACTTCGGTCTTGCCGAAACCGACGTCGCCGCATATGACGCGGTCCATCGGTTGCGGTGCGGCGAGGTCGGCCAGCACCGCGTCGATCGCAGTCTCCTGGTCGGGGGTTTCCTCGAACGGGAAGCCTTCCGCGAAGCGGGCGACCATCGTTCGGTCGAAGTCGATGGCGTGGCCTTGCCGCGCCGCGCGCTGTGCGTGGATCGCCAGCAATTCGGCCGCCACGTCACGTACTTTTCCCGCGGCCTTGCGCTTGGCGCGTTCCCAGCTTTCGCCGCTGAGCGAGTGCAGTGGGGCGGCTTCATCACCAGCGCCGCTGTAGCGACTGACCAGCGAGAGTTGCGCGACCGGCACGTACAGCTTGTCGCCGCGCGCGTATTCGATTGCGAGGAATTCGCCCGGCATGCCACCGGTTTCCAGCGCGATCAGCCCGAGATAGCGGCCGACGCCGTGATCGACATGCACGATCGGCGCGCCGATTTCAAGTTCGGTGAGATCGCGCAGGATCGCTTCGGGATCGCGCTCGGCTGCGCGGCGGCGCTGGCGCTCGCCGCGTGCACGTTCGCCGATCAACTCGCGTTCGGTGAACACCGTGATGGCCGGTCGCGACAGCGTGAAGCCGTGTTCGAGCGGGGCCACCGTGATGGCCAAGCGCGACGTGGGCCCATCCATGCATCGCGTCCACTCGTCATTCCGGCCCACGCCGGAATCCGGCTTTGTTTTTTCCATCCCCAGGTCCGGGTCCCGGTCAATCCACGGACGGGATGACACTGCGGGTGGCTGCTCGTCCAGAAACGCACGCCAGCTACCGGTGATCTGGGGCTTCAGTTCCGCGGCGGCAAGTTGTTCGAGAATTGCCTCGCGACGTCCTGCGGAGTCGGTCGCGATCAATACACGCTGCCCGGCATGCGTGTCGATCCACTCACGCAGGCGTTGTGGATAGTCGCCTCCCGCCGCGCCGCCTGCCGCAAGGCCCGGCGTCGGCGCCGTACCGGTACCCGCGGCACGGGTGTCGCTCGTGCCCACGATGTCGATGCGCAACACGTTATTCAGGCGTTCGCGCAGCGACTGTGGCTGCAGGTACAGCTCCATCGGTGGCAGGATCGGCCGCTCGATGTCGTGGGCACGCTGGTCGTAGCGGTCAGCAGTTTGCTTCCAGAAGGGCTCGGTCGCGTCCAACGCATCGCGGCCAATGACAAACAGCGCGTCCTCGCCGAGGTAATCGAACAGAGTCTCGGTGGCCTCGAAAAAAAGCGGCAGGTAATACTCGATGCCACCCGGCGTCACGCCTTGCCTCATGTCCTGATACAGCGGGCAACGCCGCACGTCGATCGGGAAACGTTCGCGCAGGCGGTCGCGGAATGCGCGCATCGCTTCATCGGTGAGCGGGAATTCCCGCGCAGGCAACAACTTCACCGCGGCGACCTGGTGCAGCGAGCGCTGCGTTTCGGGGTCGAAGGCCCGGATGGATTCGACCGCGTCGTCGAACAACTCGATGCGATACGGATCGGGCGCGCCCATCGGGAAGACGTCCAGCAGCGAGCCGCGTACAGCGAACTCTCCATGTTCACCGACTTGCGGGACATGGCGGTAACCGCAGGCTTCCAGACGACGCTGTTCGCTGGCGAGATCGATCTGCTCTCCACGAGCCACCGCGAGGCCGGTCCCCGCGATGTGCGTACGGGGCGCCAGCCGTTGCATCAGCGTTGCCACCGGGACTACCAGCACGCCGCTGTGCGTCGAGGGCAGGCGATAAAGCGTGTCGATGCGTTGCGATACCAGTTGCGGATGCGGGGCGAACAGGTCGTAGGGCAGGGTTTCCCAGTCGGGGAAATGCAATACCTGCAGATCGCCCGCGAAAGCCTGAAGTTCGTCTTCGAGTGTTCGTGCCGCGCGGCTGTCCGCAGTGACCACGACGATCACGCCCTCGCGTTTGCGTGCCGCCTCGCACAACAGCAGCGCCAGCGACGAACCGGCGGGTTCGCGCCAGTCGCGGCGCTGCCCGGGGGTGCGCGGAAGTGGTGGAATGGGGATATCGGATACGGGCATGGGTGTAATTCGCGCAAAGCCAACCACTGCCGGACGCATGATGCGCCAGCAGAAAATGCAGTCCGTGATCTTAGCAGCGTGTCTGCCGAAGGCAGAACAAAATATTCACCCGGCACCGTGGGAAAGTTCGGCGCGGGCGAAGCTGCTATCGTGAAAAGTCAGGCCAAGGATGGCCGCTCTGATGCCTGCTACCCGAGACGGCTCCGATCGTTAATCGGATCAACGAAGCTGCGATCAAGGACG
Source organism: Rhodanobacteraceae bacterium (assembly GCA_050737995.1). Taxonomy (GTDB): domain Bacteria; phylum Pseudomonadota; class Gammaproteobacteria; order Xanthomonadales; family Rhodanobacteraceae; genus 66-474. The sequence goes on along the minus strand of JBOHYR010000067.1, from coordinate 15,564 downwards.
ATCGCACCAATCTCATCAATGGATCCAGCCGCCGACCCCGACGCCAATACTGATGTTGGGGTGGCCCTGGCGCATTTCCTCGGGCGTCCAGCGGTGCATCGCTTCGCTGTGCACCAGTGCAAACCTGTAGTCGGCTTGACCTACTTCACCGCCGCGCGCACCGTCGAGTGTGCCGCGCAGTGTCACCAGCGCGCCGGGCGGGTAATTCATGGGCTCGACGAAACCCGGAGCGATCGCGATGAAGCGGCCGGTCGCGGGTTCCTTCAACCGTGGCCGCTGCGACGAGTCGAGCGGGTAGGCGAGGATTTCGATTTCACTGTGATGGGCGAAGTTGTGCACGGAAATCACCTGACCGCCCCAGATGACCTCCATGTTCCGGAAACTGCCGGGCGAAGTAGCGACTTGCTCCGGTGTCGCGGTCGCACTCGAAGGCCCGGTCTTGTAAATCGGCGCCGGTGCACACGCGGCAATTGCGATGGGCAGCGAGAGCGCAAGCAGCAGTCGAAACATTGATGCAAGAGGTGCGCGCATGGCTGAGTCTCCAACGCGGTGAGATGTGTCAGAGGATAGCGAGAAATGTGCGGTTTCGCGGAGCTGATCGCGTTGCGTTCATTTGCCGGACAGCCAGCGCACGCGCTGCGACGCTCGCGGCGACTGCGCCAGCAGCTTGCACAGCGCAGGCAGCATTCCAGATAGGATCGCATCGAGTTGCCACGGCGGGTTGGCGATCAGCATCCCGCAACCATTGAGTCGCAAAGGCGAGTTATCCGGATGCACCAGCAGTTCCGCGACCAACACCTTCGCGAAGGGCCCTCCGGCGAGTTGGCGATGGAAGGGCGCGATCGTCCGGTGCGACTTGATCGGATACCACACGGCGTACACACCATTCGGCCAGCGTGCGTGGGCTCGCGACAACGCGGTTTCGATGTCGGTGAAGTCGTCCGCCTGTACTTCGAAAGGTGGATCGATCAATGCCAGCCCGCGTTTCTCCTTCGGCGGCAATAGAGCATTCAATGCCGCGTAGCCGTCGCGTACGTGAACATGCACGCGAGGATCGTCACGAAACAGCGTGCGCAGGGCAATCACTTCGGCGTCCTGCAATTCGCACAACACCACGCTGTCCTGCGGCCGCAATGCATTGGCCGTGAGCAACGGCGAGCCCGGATACACGCGCAACCTGTCGTCGGAGTTGCATGCAAGTACCGCATCGACGTAGCGCTGCAGCGGCGGTGGCAGATCGGGCGCGTCGATGAGCCGTTCGATGCCATCACGCCACTCGCCGGTTTTCTCTGCCTCGGCCGCATCGAGCGAATAACGGCCGCGCCCGGCATGCGTGTCGAAACAGCAAATCGGTTTGTCTTTCGCCGTCAGCGCATCCAGCAGCGCCAGCAGGATCGCGTGCTTGAACACGTCCGCGAAATTGCCGGCGTGGAAGGCGTGACGGTAGTTCACCCCGGCAGTGTCGCAGTTTCCGGACGCGACGCGCGAGTCAGTGTACGTCGACCATGATCGTGCTCGGGTCGGGGTCGTGCCAGATTACCGGATGTGCGCTGTACAACGCGGGCAGAAGTCGTTGCAGCGCGACGACCTTGGGAGCGTCGTTGATCGCGATGTACAACGCATCCGGATGCAGGCGCGCGTAATCCTGGTGGTAGTCCTCGGCCGGGTAGAATGCCTTGAACGGAACGACTTGCGTCACGATCGGTGCCGGGAACGCGTGTGCCGAGGTGAGCTGCGCTATGTAGTCCGTCGCGATTTTTTGTTGTTCCGGACTGGCGTAGAAGATCACGCTGCGGTACTGGGTACCGGTGTCCGGCCCCTGGCGGTTCAACTCCGTCGGGTTGGTCGCAGCGGTGAAATAAACGCGTAGCAGTTGGCCGTAACTGACTTTCGACGGATCGTAGGTAACTTCGACGGTTTCGGCATGGCCGGTGTCGCCTTCGCTGACGCGCTCGTAATTCGCAGTGGCGGCCGCGCCGCCGGAATAGCCGGACGTCACATTGGTCACGTCGGGTACGTGCTCGAATACCCACTGCAGGCCCCAGAAGCAGCCGCCGGCCAGCACGGCTTTGGCGGTGCCGGAATGCGCCGTCAGGGCGGCATCGACCTTGGGCGCGGGTGCCGGACGAGCCGCTGGGTCGCTGCCAGCAGCGGGAGCACAGGCAGCAACAAGCAGCAGCATCAGGATCGCGATCGCGAGTATCGGGCAGGCAGCGCGCAGGAAACGTTGGTCGGACATGGATTGGAATCTTCGTCCCCGGTTGGGCTCAGCAAGTGTATTCGTACCAAGCGTCCGGATGGTTACACCTGCAAACCAGAGCTGACGACTGCGGGGTCGAACTGTCCAGGGGCGGGCACCGGGGATCGAGCACTTGCGCCGCATGATGCGCGATGGGCCGGGTGAGAGCGGACCGTCTTCCGGCTCGGCTCGCGGCATCGTTGCGGCCATATCGAGCGTTCTTTCGAGTGGTTGCATGCTCGACACGCCATCACGGGCCAATGGTTGGCCCTGACGCGGGTCAATCCACTGCGGTGAAGTCGCGCATGCGTGTCGACATCACGCCCGCGGTCGGCTCGGGTGCCACTGGCGTTCTGCCTGCGCCACCTCGGTGTTGACTGTGGCGTGTTTGGGTTTATAGTAGCTATACTTATAGCTACTAATGACGCAATCATGGATGCTCCACGCGCTCTGCAGGAACTCGGCTTCACCGAGTACGAGGCACGCGCGTACGCGGCACTGATCGAGCGCGGCGAACTGAATGGCTACGCGCTTGCCAAGACCACCGGCATTCCGCGCGCGAACATCTACGCAGTTGCCGAGAAGTTGGTGCAGCGGGGTGCCGCGCGCCGGGCGGAGCGCAGCGGTGGCATCACCTACGTCGCGACGTCGCCGGAACAGCTGCTGCGCAGTATCGAATCCCGCCAGCGGCAGGTTTTGCGTGCAACGAAGGAAGCTCTGGGGCGCTTGTCCGGGCGAAATACCCAACCAGCTGTACTCAATTTGCGTGGCGACGAAGTCATGATCAACGCACGGCAGTCGATCGATGCCTGCGAGAAGAGCCTGCTGATCGCATTGCAGCCGAGCGAAGCGGCAGCGCTTGCCGCGCCCTTGCGCCAAGCGCGTGAGCGCGGCGTCGTCATCACCACGCTATGTCTCGAAGGATGCCGCGACGAGTGCGGTGGTTGTACCGGAGAAATCCACCGCCACTGCCTTGCGCCATCCGGTGGCAACCGTTGGCTGCTGCTCGTCGGCGACAGCTACACGGCGTTGTTGGGACACTTCGCTGACGAGAGTGCAGCAGCGGTCGTTACCGACCAGTCGCTGGTGGTCGAACTGGCCACCGCCTACATCCGGCAAAGCATCACCCTCGCGGTCCTCGGCAGCAATTTGGCCGGTCGGTTCGAGGGCCTGTTGTCGGCCGAGACGCTGCGACTGCTGGACGCGGTGTATCCCGCCGGCGACTTTCTTGCGCACATGCGCGAACTGAGCGATGCCACGCCAGGCTCGGCGTGACGCACTCGATCCGTAAATCAGGAGAAACAAACATGAAGCTACGTGTAAAAACTTTTGCCATGGCACTTGCCGTCGCCGGACTCGCTTTCGGTGGTACCGCGATGGCGGCGCAGGCCCCTGCCACGCCCGGCGACAGCACCTATGGCACCGCCACGAGCAACTGGTTCGGCGGGCCGATCTACAAAGGCAAGCCGGACCTTGCAGCCACGGCCGCGTTGGTCAAGGCCGGCGGTGGTGCCGAACACTTCGAGTTCTCCACGGCGCTGGTGTCGATGCTCGGCCAAAAGACGGTCAATGCCGAAGTCGCCAAGCTGACCCGACAGTACGGCAAGACCGCTGTCGACAATTTCATCAGCGGCATGACGTTTGCCGTCAAGGATGGGCTGAAGCGGGCGACCGAGCAGGGCGTGAAGTTGCCTGAGGCTCCGGCCAATCTGCACGGGGCGGCACTGGCGAAAGGGTTGGTCCAAGCAGGGACTACGCCGAACGGGACATTCTGGTCGGGGTATCTATTCGATCACGCACTTTCGCATCCGCTGCATGTCGCTGTCATGATGGATATTGATAACAAGGACGGCCACGCACTCGACGGAAACGTCCACAAGATCCTGAACCAGGCGATGTATGACGTCGCCCAGGCGACGGGAGACAAGAGCGTCAAGCTGGCTTCTCTGCACTGATCGCAACGAGGATCGGGCACTCACGGCGCGGGCGGACTCGTTCGACCCGCGCCGCATTTTGTCACGTGTTGGCGACGATGGGCGCGCGTCCGCGCACCAGCAACGGGCCGATGGTGGCGAGGTAGATCAGGTACGCCACGAACCACAGCGCAGCCGCCCACACCCAACCGCCGGGCCGGTTGTCGGCGAGACGCACGATCGCGGCGATGGTCGGCAACACGAACATCAACGCATGTGTCGCGCTGGCCTTGATCGGCACGCCGCTGTGACCCTGCGCGACGCGTACCATCATGCCCAGCGAGAGCGTGCCGAGCGCGCCGATGGTGATGCCGTGCAGCGTGTCGAGTTCCGGCATGTTCCAGGCGCCGACGAGCGCCAACCCGCGCACGAACAGGCCGACCGCAAGCCAGAAGTAGCCTAGGTGCAGCACCCACAGCATTGGCTCGTGCCGGGTTCGCCAGCCGCGCCAGCCGATGAGGCGTCCGAGTGCGAGGATCGCGACGATCAACATCAACACTCCGCGCGGCAGGCTGGGGACTCCACCAATTCCGGACAGCAACACCAGCGCGCCGCCAGCATTGACGGCCCAGATCAGGTACTTGTTGACCCACATCGTGTGGCCGCTCAACTTGCGGCCGGTGAAGAACGGGATCACCCGTCCTCCGATCGCCAGCATCAGGACCATCAACAGGTCGACCGTGCCAACCAGCGCGCGATTCATAAGGGGGACGTTCATGCGCAGCACGCCGACGTAGAACGCGATGTCGAGTCCGGCGTAAAACAGCAGCACGCCGATCAGAAACGCATTGCGTTTGTTGCGCGACAGCCACAGCACCCGACCGACGAGGAACACCAGCCCGAACAGGTAACCGACGTCGAACAATGCGCCCACCCAGAACGGCAGCGGCATCAGCAACAGGATGCGCGCGATCACCCAGGTTGCGGTCAACAGCCACAGCCCACGGCGTGTGGTCGTGGCGATGCCGGTCCAGTTGGCCGATGCGGTCAGCAGGAAACCGCCGACCAGCGCACCAGCGAAGCCGTACAGCATGCCGTGCGCGTGCCAGGTCGTGGGGATCAAGAGTGCCGCGGAGGGCGAGAAACCAAAGTGCAACGACAGCCCCCACGCCAGCATGCCGAAGCTGGCGAACAGCGCCGCGCAGAAGAAGAGCGGGCGGAACGGGGTCAGCGGTGCTCGTGCGGGGCTGGTGGTGGCGTCGGGGATGATGGCGGACATGGTGTCTGGGCGTGTCGGCAATGCTCTCATGATGGGGCTGCGGCGTCATGGCCACCCTGACGCCGGTCAACCGAAGTGAACAGGATTTGTCGAATTCGGCGTGGCTCGTTCGTCGCTGTCTTGAAACCGGGCGTTACCGGATACAGGAGACAAGACATGCGCGTACTGGTGATCGTGAAGGCGAGCGAAGAATCGGAAGCCGGCGGCATACCGGATGCCAAAGAGCTGGCCGAGATGGGCAAGTTCAACGAAAAGCTGGTCGAAGCCGGCGTGATGCTGATGGGCGAAGGCTTGCACCCCAGCTCGAAAGGTGCGCGGGTACGCTTCGACGGCAGGCAGCGCACGGTTACCGACGGGCCGTTCACGGAAACCAAGGAACTCATTGCCGGCTTCTGGCTGTGGCAGGTACGCTCGATGGAAGAGGCCATCGAATGGATCAAACGCGCGCCGCTATTCGACGGCGGTGCCGAAATCGAGCTGCGGCCAGTGTTGGAAATGTGCGATTTCGGCGATGCCGCGACGCCCGAGATCCGCGAGCACGAGGCGCGCCTGCGCGATAAAATCGAGAACGCCTGAACGCAACCGGATCGCGCGCTTGCGCCGGACGCGCAGGGCTGTTGTGATCGGCCGTCATGACGACGGTCCATACCCACCGCACCATCGAGACGGTCTGGAAGATCGAGGCGCCACGCCTGATCGCCGGTCTTGCGCGCATGCTGCGCGACGTCGGGCAAGCCGAAGATTTGGCGCAGGAGGCGCTGGTCGTCGCACTGGAGCGTTGGCCAACCGATGGCGTGCCGGACAATCCGGGCGCATGGCTGATGACCACTGCCAAACGTCGTGCGATCGATCTGCTGCGCCACAACCGGATGCGCGACGACAAGCAGGCTGCGCTCGAATACGAACTCGAGACCGAAGCGATGGCGCATGCTCCCGACCACGCGGACGCGCTGGATGACGACATCGGCGACGATCTGCTGCGGCTGATCTTCACCGCCTGCCATCCGGTGCTGACCCGCGACATGCAGGTCGCGTTGACCCTGCGTATGCTGGGCGGTTTGACCACGCCGGAAATCGCACGCGCGTTCCTGGTGCCCGAACCGACGGTCGCACAGCGCATAGTGCGCGCCAAGCGCACGCTTGCGGAAAAGCAGGTGCCGTTCGCGGTGCCGCGCGGCGAGGAACTTGCGCCACGGCTGGCTGGCGTGCTCGAAGTCGTCTATCTGATCTTCAACGAAGGCTATGCCGCCACTGCGGGCGACGACTGGATCCGGCCGGAGTTGTGCGAGGAAGCCATGCGGTTGGGCAGGGTGCTCGCCGGCCTGGCGCCGCGCAATCCGGAAGTGCATGGTCTGGTCGCGCTGATGGAAATCCAGGCGTCGCGCTTGCATGCGCGCACCGCGGCCGACAGTACGCCCATTCTTTTGCTGGACCAGCATCGCGCGCGCTGGGATCGTTTGCTGATCCGACTCGGGTTGGCGTCGCTGGAACGGGCGGAGAAACTGGGTGGCGCGGATGGCAATTATGCGTTGCAGGCCGCGATCGCCGCCTGTCATGCGCGCGCGCAGCACGCGGCGGACACCGACTGGTCAAAAGTTGCGTCGCTGTACGCGCGGCTTGCCGCGGTCACGCCCTCACCGGTCGTCGAACTGAACCGCGCGGTCGCGGTGGCGATGGCGGAGGGCCCGCAGGCGGGGCTGGGCATCGTCGATACCCTGCGCAACGAGCGCGCGCTGGCCGACTATCATCTGTTGCCCAGCGTTCGAGGCGATCTGCTTTTCAAATTGGGACGGCTAAACGAGGCACGCGCCGAATTCGAACGCGCCGCCGCCATGGCCGGCAACGCGCGCGAGGCCGAACTGTTGCGGCGGCGGGCCCAAGCCTGTGCCGTTCCATGAACAACGATCCGGAGAACGGGATGACTTACATGCTGCTGGTGGTGGAACCGCGCGGTCAGCGCGCCGAACGTGACGAGAAGGAAGGCCGCGAGGCGTACGCGGAGATGCAACATTATGCGGACGACCTGAAAGCGCGTGGTGTCCTGCGTAGCTATTCCTCACTGCGAAACGATGCCGAAGGGCGGCGATTGCAGGTTCGTGCCGGCAAACACGTGCTGCGCGACGGTCCCTTCACCGAGGCGCGCGAAATGGTCGGCGGCTTCTTTCTCGTGGACTGCGCAACGCGCGAGGAAGCGCTGGAATTTGCCGCGCTGTGCCCGGCCGCGCGGTGGGCGACCATCGAGGTGCGCGAAACCGGGCCTTGTTATCTCGGTTGAAGCCGGATTCACATGCTGGTTGGGGGGTGATCCGGGAATGCCTCGTCCGGTAGCGTCAGCAGCGCGAAAAACGGCGTGCCGCGTTGCTTCCAGTGCGTGCAGGCCTCTTCGAGGATACCGAGCAGCGTGTCGAAATCCGGTTCCGCAGCATCGCGAAGATCGCTGGCGTGGTCGAACAACAATACGAAGCCGTCGGCGTGCGGCAGCCACCCCAGGTCGCCGAGGCAATCGGCGAGTGCGTCCCAGTTGGCGCCGAAGCTATCGGGGAACTGGAGCACTGCCGCGATGCGTTCGAGCAGATCCGGTTTGCCGCGGCAGCCGAGCAACGAGGCACGCTTCACCAGCAACCCTTCTTCGTGCGCGGCCGCGTCGAGCGTATCGAGGTCCGTTGCGCCAACGAAATATGTCCCGTTCTGCGCTACAGCCGTGAAGTCGATCGTGCTTGTCATCCTGGCACCGTGAATCGGCGGAAGCTGCGGTAATGGTCGTCGGTGTAGTAATACACGACCGGTGGATTGCCGCCGGTGATGATCCGGCGCGCGCCGCGGTTGCGTACACCGGGCGTTTCCACGGTGTATTCGTGGTAATAGCCGCGCGGTTCCTCCGGCAGCAGGTGTTCGTAATTGCCGAACACTTCACCGTCCTGACGGTGCGGGAACGGTCCGCCGTTCGCGATCAGCGCCAGCGTGGTGCGCGCTTCCGGTGTCAGGAAGTCTGGAAGCTGCGAGGCTTTCGATGCCGATTCGGCAGAAGCTGCCGGCTGACCCGGCAATGTCGCGATCGGCGGTGGCGCGGTCGGTGTGGGCGCCGGATTGCGGTGGGTGTAGAGATAACCGATCAGCACGGCCAGGATGATCAGCGGCAACAGGGTGCGCCAGGTGCGTTGCATCAGAGGGCTCCGTGGTGGGCCAACATTTTCGCGATGGCGTCCAGCGCGCGTTGGGGCGCCAGAGCGTCGGGATATTCACGCGCGACTTCCCAGCGCGGATAACGGTTCAGCATCAACGAGAACACCAGATGTTCGCCTGCGGCGTCGGTGACAAAACCGGTCAACGTGTAGGCGTGGCTGAGCGTACCGGTCTTGGCCTGCAGGGTGTCGGTGGCGATGCCATTGCGGAAGCGGAATTCCAGCGTGCCGTCGATTCCCGCGACCGGCAACGCGTTGCGGAGATCCGGTGCCCACGGTTGGGTCATCGTCCACGTCAGCCACTGCGCGAAGGCGTTCGGGGTCACCAGGTCGCGACGGGCGAGGCCACTGCCTTCGGTAAGCAGTACTGCGCTCGGCGGGACTCCAGCTTTCGCCAGCAGGCCGCGCAGGGCGCACAGCCCCCACGCGACACTGGTATCGGGCCGGCGCGGCAGATCGCAATTGTTGCGTTCAGCCGCGACCACGCCGGCCTGCAGCAGCAGTGACTGCGCGTACAGGTTGTCGGAGTTCTTCAACATGTGGTCGACCAGTTGCGCCATGGGTGGCGAATCGATCTGGGCAATCGCCTGCGTGCCGGGTCGTGTCAGCGCGGGATCGGAGTCCGGCCAGCGCAACACCTTGACCGCACCGCTCAAAGTGATGCCCTGGCGGGCCATGGCTTCGCGCAACAGGTTGCCGGCTGCGCGCGCCGGATCGGGCATCGACAGCACGTAGGTATGCTTGCGCGTGCGCGTCGGCAACTGGCCGATGGCGTACAGCGTCGACGAGCCGGGGGGCCGGTACAGGCCGAGCGGATCGCATGACGACTCAGCGGTCCGGTTGACGACCTGCACGCCTGCGGCGTCGGGCGTCACGCTGAGCGTGCAGCAACGGCGGCCCTCACGCGCCACGTCCACCTTGATCAGGTTGCCTTGCACGTCGAGCGCGGATGGCGCCGCGCCGAACCAGGTCTGCAGATCGTTGGCTTCCCAGCCGCTGCCGATCGGCGTTCCCGAGAAGTACGTGGCGTCCGCGATCAGGTCGCCGTGCACCCGTTTGATACCGCGCTGCACGAGTGCTGCGGCGAACTTGTCCGCCCAGTTGGGCGATGCTTCGTCGAGACCAAGCGATGGATCGCCCCGTCCATACAGGATCAAATCGCCGTGCAGGATTCCTTTGGAATCGACATGCATGGAAGTCGCGTACAGCGTGGTTGCAATGCGGGTCGTGCTGCCGAGCGTGTCGAGCACCAACGCGGCGGTGAACAGCTTGGCATTGGACGCCGGCACGAACAGGCGGTCGGCATTGTGCGTGTAAAGGATTTTTCCGGAATCGAGCGAATGCACGGAGATGCCCCAGTCGGCACGCGCGAACTGCGGTTGCGCGATATAAGCGTCGATCTGTGTTGCCAAAGCACTCGGTGGCGCCACCGTTGCGGCGTTTGTCGCGGAATCCTGCCGTGCGTGCGCAGCGACAGCGAAGAATGCCATTGCAGTTACGCACAAAAAATGCGCCACCTGACAACGTCGTATCTGTGCGACGGTTCGCTGGGATAAACATGCCTGATCCATGGCGACATTGTCCCATGCCGCGCCGAGTGGCTGCGGAAGCGTGTCGCCAAGACTATGATGTATCCGAGACGGCGTGGTCGCGTGCCACACATTCCTGGCAGGGGGTCCGGTGGGCAGCTTTCGGCTATTGCAAGAGTTGAAACGCCGACACGTTTACCGGGTGGCGGTGGCGTACGCGATCGTCGGCTGGCTGGTGATCCAGATCGCCACTCAGGTATTCCCGTTTTTCAACCTGCCGAATTGGTCGGTGCGGCTGATCGTGCTGGTCGTTCTGGTTGGTTTTCCGATCGCGCTGGTGTTGGCGTGGGCGTTCGATGTGACACCGGGAGGTAGTATCAGGCGCGTCACTGCGGATGGCGAGTTGATCCTGCATGACAAACGTCACGGCGTACTGGTGGTTGCTGGCATCGGCGTGGCGCTTGCCGCAATCGCAGGTGGGACATGGTGGCATTTCGAGCGCAGTCCGGCTGGTGCGCCGGTACGCGCAGCAGTGACGGCCACGAACCGCCCCGTCGCGATTCCCACCGCATCAGTATCGGCGACCGTCAGGAGTGTGGCGCAATCGCCGCTGGTGCCATCGACGGGTAAGGAAACGTCCCTCATCCCCGCCAAGTCCATCGCAGTACTGCCGTTCGAGAACCTGAGTGGTGAGAAGAACAGCAAATACTTCACCGATGGTATGCAGGACCTGATCCTGACCAAGCTGGCCGACATCGGCGACCTGAAAGTCATCGCGCGAACCTCCACGGAAAGATACTCGAGCCATCCCGCCGATTTGAAGACCATTGGTCGGCAACTCGGGGTGGCGACCATCCTGGAAGGCAGTGTGCAGAAGGCCGGCAATCAGGTGCTGATCAACGTGCAGTTGATCGACGCGGATACAGACGCGCACATCTGGGCCGAGGCGTATACGCGGAGCTTGAGCAATATCTTCGGCGTCGAGGGCGAGGTGGCGCAGAAGGTCGCTGATGCGCTGAACGCAAAACTGACGGCAGTCGAGGCTGCAAGGGTAGCCAACGCCCCGACGACGAATGCTGCCGCGCTGGATGCATTTTTGCGCGGCGAATACGACATGGCGAATTTCAATCGTGGTCTGGTGAAAGCGGATGTCACGAACGCGGTGCGCAACTACTCCGAGGCGGTCAAGCAGGACCCTCGATTCGCGCTGGCCTGGGCACGGCTTGCAAACGCGCAGGTCTTCATGCACGGGATGACCAACGACAATCCCGCACTTGTCGCGCAGTACGTCTCCGCTGCGAAAACCTCGATTGCGCACGCGCTGGCGCTGCAGCCGGATTTGGCCGAGGCGTATGTGTCCCAAGGCATCTACGACATTTTCGTGAGTGGCAACCTGGATGACGCCTTGCGCGCGTTCGCCAGGGCGCACACCTTGCAACCGCAGAACGAAAGGGCCATGTGGTTCACTGGTTATACCTTTGCGGCCCAGGGCAAACCGCAGGAAGCGGGGCGGGCATACCGTCGGGCGCAGGTGCTCGACCCGCGCCGACCTCCGATACAGCTTGCCGGTATCGAATGGGATCTGCGCCACTTCGCCGAGGCGGAACGCTTGCTTAAACGCGCACTGGCGATCGACCCGACTTCGTGGGTGGCGACCGACTCACTCGCAGGCTTGTACGCGTTCACCGGCCACCTCGACCGCATGGGCGCACTACTCGCATCGGTCCCGGAAAGCGTGAAGGCCAATCCGAATTTCGTGGATACCCTCGGCACCTATCTTACCTATCGCCGTGACTGGCCTGCCGCGCGCAAGCTTTACGCACAGGCGAAGGAGCCTCAGAACCTGCATGCCGCGTACTTTCCGATCGAAACCCTGCGCGGGAATGTCGAATGGTATGCCGGCGATCATGCCGCGGCGCTGGCCCAGTACCGGCTCGCGCTGTCACTGGTCGAAGCCCAGTTGAAGTCGCATCCGGACAGCCGTCGCTGGCATGGCGAGCTGGCGTGGTTATACGCGCGTATCGGACACGATCAGGAAGCACTGCAACAAGCCGAAATCGTCGCCCATGGACGCAGGGATCCGAAGACAGGCGTGGTGCGTGGGGCGCCGTATATCGGGCGGATGCTTGCGCTCATCGAGGCTCAGATCGGCAAGCCCGGCAAGGCCATTGCCCAACTAGACGAGCTGCTGGCCGCGCCGACGGGTAGCGCTATATCCGTGCCATTGCTGAAACTCGAACCAGCCTGGGATCCGATCCGCAACGATCCGCGCTTCAAGGCACTCCTGAAGAAATACGAGGACACGGCTCCTGCGGCGGCGTCAAGCGGCGCCGGCGACGACTGACTCCCCCGCGACAGGCAATCCGCGGTAAAGCAGCGACGGTTTCACGGTGGCAACGGTATCTTTGGTGGGGGAGGGCATGGGCAAGCTCCTGAAGTTGGCGCGGACATGGGTGCGTTCAGCTGACCGACGCGGAAGTCGATCTGCAAGGTCGGGCCGATACCCCCTTGCCAATTGCCCCGGACTGTCGCATCTTTACACCCGTGATCCACTGCCAACCGGAGCACGAAATGAAAGGTCTGGAAAAAAAGAAAGAAACGAAGAAGCAGCCGAAGAAATCGCTGAAGGAAAAGCGTGCCGAGAAGCACGCCAAGAAGGCCGAACATTCCTGAGGCGGTTGCGGCAAACGCACTTTTGCCACGGGTCGACACGAATTTTTCTGCTTCGATCCGTGTTGATCCGTGGCCGACCAGCGTGGCTCAGTCGATGGCGTCCTGAACGAGACGCTGCGCATGGGTGTAGACGTTCATCGATTCGTCGCGCGCAAACGCGATCAGCGTAATGCCGCTGGCTTCCGCGGCGGACACTGCCAATGAGGTGGGTGCGGAGATTGCGGCGATCACCGCGATTCCCGCGTGCGCAGCCTTGTGAACGATCTCCCACGACGCCCGCGATGTCATCGCGAGAAACCCCGCATCCACGCGGGTGTGCGGATCGACGGCGAGGGCGCCGATAAGCTTGTCGAGCGCGTTGTGGCGGCCGACATCCTCACGCACGGTCGTGCCGCCATCGCGGGCCACGAAAGCCGCGGCGTGCGCGCCGCCGGTGGCTGTATTCAACGGTTGCGCCGCCGCCAGCGCTCGCATGCCCGCGACGATTGCACCGCGCGTGATGGTTGGACCCACAGTCACCGCCGGCAGCGGGCGCACGGCGTCTTCCAGCGACTCGATTCCGCATAACCCGCAACCGCTGCGACCGGCGATGCCTCGGCGTCGCTTTTCCAGAGCGGCGAAACGATGCGATGGAATCAGCCCCTGCAGCGAGATGCCACGGTCGGTGCGCAGGATGTCCACCAGTTCGAATTCGTCGGGTGCCGCGACGATGCCTTCCGCCAGCGCGAAGCCGAGCGCGAAATCTTCCAGGTCGCAAGGCGTCGCCAGCATCACGGCGAACGGCACACCGTTATAGAGCAGCGCGACCGGAGCCTCGGTGATCGCGTAGTCGGCGAGGTGATCGCATCCTCGCGCGGTCACGCGCAATGTGTCGAGCGCTTGCAATCCGTTGGATTCGTCGGTCGTTTTCAAGCGGGGCGTCAGTGTGGCATCGTCCCTGCCTACTCTATTGCTTCGACTCCGCGGTGCCCAGTACGACCTCGGGTGGCCTGTCCGGGGGACGCCGGACCAGCAAGGGGTGCACGAACACTGCGCCCAGGATGATCACTACGCCGGCGTAGAACCAGCCATCGAGTTGGTGTTGCTCGCCAAGCAGCAGGATTGCGAGGACGATCGCATATACGGGTTCGAGGTTGGTCGTCAGTTGCACGGTGTACGCGGAGAGCTTGCGCAGCACAGCCAATGCCAGCGCGAAAGGGAGCAGGGTACACACCAATGCCAGGATCAACAGCAGCACGACGTCGCGCGGGCCGGGAATCACGAACGTGCCTTCGGTGTGCCATACGGCGGTCACGAGTGTCAGGAACAGAGTGCCCGCCCCGAGTTCGAGACAGGTCACGGTCAGCGCGCCGCCGCGCTCGGCCATGCGCTTGTTGAGCGCACCGAAAATCGCGCAGAACAAGGCCGACAGCACGCCCACCCAGACGCCGAGCCGCATGTCCGCAGGCACGCCGCCCGCGACCAAAGCGACGCCGGGAACCACAGCCACGCCCAGCAAGAGTTCGCGCGGCTCGAACCGGCGCCCGACGATCATCGGCTCGACCACCGCAAGAAACACCGGCGCGAGCGCGATGCAGGTGGCCGCCACGGACGCATTGGCGAGCTTTACGGCCGAATAGAACGTCAGCCAGTGTAACGACACCAGCACGCCGATGCCCGCATAGGCAGCGATCCGCCGCGGCGGCATCGTGCGCAGTTCGCGCCACACTTTCGGCAACAGCATCAGTGCGAGCGTGACCAGCAGCATCCGCCACCAAACCAGCTGCAGCGCGGTCAGCGTGATCAGCTTGCCGAGGATGGCGGTAAACCCCCAAAGCAGCACGCAAAAGTGCAATTGCCAGTGGGCGCGCGAATTGGAGGACATGGGACCCGACGGGCAGAAAAGGGAACGGACGGCGCGTTGCGCGCCGTCCGCAGGCGCATTTTCCCACAATGCGGCCCGTGCACCATCTGTTTTTTTGCGGTGGATACGTGCGCCTTGGTGCCACCCCGCCCGGTGAACCTATAGAGCGTTGGGATTCTTGACGATGATCTCGATCGCCACGTTCAGGTAACGCCGCGCATACGCCGGGCCGTGCTGTGCGAATACGCGCCGGGCCTTCGCGACATGCTCGTCGTCGGGCGCATACACGAACAGGAATGCCCCACCGGAATGCGCGAGATCGGCATCTTCACGCACGTACGCGGTTTCGGTCCCGGCGGCCTTCGCCAGCCGTTGTTCCATGCGCTCCATCCAGTTCGCGCCCTCGCGCGCCTCCATTTGCTGCGTCACGAAATCGCCTTCGAGTGCGCGCACATTGTCGTCGGTGAAGCCATTCTTCTTGCACGCCATCGCGGCGGCCTCGGCATCGGCCAAGTTGTGGTAACCCGCGACGATGTAATGCGTGGGATAGAACGTACCCAGCGAGGTGTCGCCTTCCTTGAAGAATTCCTGTTCGTCAGTCATGGCACAGCGCTCCGCATGGGGATGCAACGATGCTAGCAAGCAGCCGTGACGGCAACGTAAACGCCGGTTTCATCGCGTTCAGCCAGGAGACGCGACGGAGAGTCCGACGTGCCGGAATCGCGTCCGGCACCACGGCGCAATGGTCGATCCCTCAGATCGACTCGATGCCGGTGTCGTCGTCCCAGGATTCGTTCAAGTTGTCGACGACGCGCTGGCCGTGCAACCGGAACGTATGGGCCAGCCACATGATCAATGCCGAGAAGATCGCGATGACGACGATGCCGGACGCCAGTCCGAGCAGCC
>JBOHYR010000066.1:0-117477 GCA_050737995.1 Rhodanobacteraceae bacterium | reverse complement strand
TCACGCACGTTCGGCAAAAGTGGGCCGGCTTGCGCTGCTTCGTCGCCGACCGCACCCCGGTAGTGGGCTACGATCCGGCGTTGGAGGGGTTTTTCTGGCTGGCCGCATTGGGTGGCTACGGCATCCAATCTGCGCCGGCGATGGGCCGGGTCGCGTCAGCGTTGATACTGAAAGTCCAACCTCCGGAAGACGTGCTCGCCACCGGCTTCGATGCGGCATCACTTGCACCAGCACGCCTATCGGCAATGCAGGTTGATCAACGCATCCATCGCGCGGTACCGAAATAATCGATATTGAACCCAAGCTCAAAGCGGAGTTCCAAAAAATCGAACCCCCTATGCGTTCGTCGACCACGATCCCGTGGGGGCGCTGGCCGAGTACCAGCGGGCCTACGCGCTGGCGCCGAACGATGGCAGCGTCATGAGTTTCCTGGCCGGCGGATATGCGAACCTCGGGCAACTGCAGCCGGCTGCCGAGCTGTATCGCAAAGCCATCGCCACCGATCCGCTGCGCCCCGACTTCTATGCCAGTCTGGTCACTGTCCTGTTGGCGCAAGGCCAGCTCGATGCGGCCGAGCAGGCGACCCGCAAGGCGCTGACCTTGCTGCCGGATTTCCCGCAAATGTATTCGTACCTGGCCGAGATCGATATCTTGCGCGGCGATGCCGCTGTCGCGGTGCGTGACGCCAAGCAAGAAACCGACCCGGTGCTCGGACCGTGGATTCGGGCGATGGCGCCACAGATCGGCCCCGATCGCAAGCAGGCCGATGCGGCCTTGCACGCATACATTGCCAAGTACAGCAAGACCCAGCCTTACACCGTTGCCGACCTGTACGCGCTGCGCAAGCAACCGGATGAAATGTTCGAGTGGCTGCAGCGCGCCTGGACGCAGCAAGATCCGAATTTTGGCAGTGGCGCCTTTCTGAACAGCGGCCTGCTCAGCGACCCCTTCGTGCAGGCCTGGCAGCACGACCCGCGTTTTGCCGCCTTGTGCAAGCAGGCCGGTTTGCCGCTGCCGGGGCGGGCGCTGCCCGCGGCAGCCAGTACGAGTGGGCGGTAGCGGCCGCGGTTTTTGCACAGTGCGTGCGTCGACTATGGTGGGTGGATCGTAAGTAGCATCGTGCGCACAAGAACTCCGTGTTGAATACGGTGCTGTTGTTCACGGTTGAGAGGCAGCTTTCCGGCAGATCAATCGAGGAGTCGATTGGCCGCTGTTGGCGCACAGCGATCCTTGGTCGACGAATGGTCGCTGACCGACCCGTTATAGGTAGTCGGCCCTGATCTCACTGACAATGTCACGGCTACCAGATGTTGGGGACTCCTCTTCGCTGATGACTGGTTCAATCGCTCCAGTCTGGCACTCGATGCCGAGAGCGGGGAGGAGTCCATCTCATTGCTTTCTGGAAAGTTGCTGGCGGATACGGCCGTAGGTCACCATTCGGCTACCAGCAGCGCGTTGCGGACCAGCGGTGCCCTCAAGTACGGTCAGCAATGTGGGCCCACGCCATGACCCCGCGGCACGACTCCCGGTCCGGGGGACAATGCTGAGACCACCAAAGTGTTCTGGGTTTCACGTCACTGCTACGGGATAGGACCCAAGAATGGTTACCTGCGCCGCGAAATCGCCAAGTTCCGCCAGCGCTTCGCGCAGCGGTGATTCTTCGACGTGCCCGTTGACGTCGATGAAGAACACATACTGCCATTTGCCAGTATGCGCGGGGCGCGATTCGATCCGGTTCATGCTGACGCCATGCCGGGCCAGCGGTTCCAGCACTCGGTACAGCGCGCCCGGCTGATCGTGCACGAACACCAACAGTGAAGTACGATCATTGCCAGAAGGCTGGAATAGCGCGCGGCCAATTACCAGAAAGCGCGTGGTGTTGTCCGGGCGGTCCTCGATCGGGCCGGCGACGATTTTGAGTCCATACGCATGTGCGGCGTTCTCGCCCGCGATTGCACCGGCGTCGTCGGCCATGCGCGCGCGCCGTGCGGCTTCGGCATTACTGGACAGCGCCTGCAATTCGACCTTCGGCATATTTTGGCGCAACCAGCCGCGGCATTGGGCCAACGACTGGCCGTGCGAGTACACGCGTTCAATGTCCTCGATGCGACCACCGCGCGAGAGCAGATATTGGTGCACATGCAGCTCCACCTCGCCACAGATCTTCAACGGCGAACCGAGAAACAAATCGAGCGTGGACTGGATCGTGCCCTGCCCGGAGTTCTCGACCGGCACCACGCCGAAGTCCGCGCGGCCTTCCGTTACCTCGTCGAACACCTCGGCGATGCTGGCCAGCGGGAAGCCCTTGGCCGAATGTCCAAAGTGCTTGAACACGGCTTGCTCGGAGAACGTGCCTTCGGGGCCAAGGAAGCCGACCTTGAGCGGCTCCTGCTGCGCGAGGCACGCCGACATGATCTCGCGAAACAGTCGCACCAGCACTTCATCGGCCAACGGGCCATCGTTGCGATCGACCACCCGGCGCAAGACCTGCGCCTCACGCTCGGGTCGATAGTAATCAACCGCCCCCGCGAGTTTGCCCTTGGCGCGTCCGACGGCGTGCGCCCACTGCGCACGCTGCGCGATCAGCGCCTGGATCTGCTGGTCGATGGCGTCGATGCCGGCGCGCGCCTCTGCCAAGTCAGGCGATGCTGTGGTGCTCTTGGACCGGGATACATTCGAAGCGCGGATCTTGCGTGGCGTCATCGTGATTGCTCCTCTACCATCCCGTCGTTCCGGACCCAGCTCGACCGCAATCCGGAATCCAGCTTTGGCGGTACGGTTCTGACATTGTTGACATACCTCGTCATTGTTTGACGCTGGCGGATCGCGTGCGCCAAACGATCCAGCACCTGCACAGTGCTGTCCCACCCGATGCAGCCATCGGTGATGCTTTGTCCATATCGCAACGGCTGGCCGGACACCAGACGCTGACGACCGGCGACAAGATGGCTCTCCACCATCACGCCGATGATGCGCCGCTCGCCACATTCGATTTGGGTGGCGACATTTTCAATGACCCCTAATTGATTCTCGGGGCACTTGCCGCTGTTGGCGTGGCTCGCATCGATCATCAGCCTCGCTGGCAAGCCAGCTTCGTCGAGAACGGTGCAGGCAGCCTCCACGCTGGCCGCGTCGAAGTTGGGCGCCTTGCCGCCGCGCAGGGTGATGTGGCAATCGGCATTGCCGGCGGTGTCTGCGATGGCCGCGCGCCCGTCCTTGGTAACCGCCATGAAGTGATGCGGCTGCGAGGCCGCACACACCGCATCTGCCGCGATTTGGATATTGCCGTCCGTACCATTCTTGAAGCCGACAGGACATGACAAACCGGACGCCAGTTCACGATGCACCTGGCATTCGGTGGTGCGCGCACCGATCGCGCCCCATGCGACCAGATCCGAGATGTATTGCGGTGTGATCATGTCCAGAAACTCGCAACCCGCCGGCAATCCAAGATGGTTGACGTCGCGCAGCAGGCCACGCGCCAGCCGAAGTCCTTTCTCGATGCGGAAACTGCCATCCAGATCCGGATCGTTGATCAAACCTTTCCAACCCGTGGTGGTGCGCGGCTTCTCGAAATACACGCGCATCACGATTTCCAGCGCGTCGTCCAACCGTGTGCGCTGAACGGTGAGCCGCCGGGCATACTCAAGCGCGGCCTCGACGTCGTGAATCGAACACGGCCCGATGACCACGATGGCGCGATCATCCTCGCCGGCAAGAATCCTGTGTACAGCATCGCGGCAAGCTACGACGGTCGCGCTGGCATGCGCGTCGATAGCGCAATCGCGCATGATCTCGGCAGGCGTGCTGAGGCGATGGAACGCACGGATGCGCAAGTCGTCTGTGGGTTGATGCATGGCGGGAAATCCTGGATGGTTATCACCGGCGGGCACAAAAAAACCGCCAGGGAAGCTGGCGGTTTTCGGGAATCTCGTTGATCGTCAGGTCAAACCGATCGTGCCCCTACCTCCGCCGCTGGCTTCGGATAGCCATAAAACCAAAAATAGTGGCGGCGGGTGGTTGCACTCACAGCTCCATAGATAGCACACAACCGACATCAACCGCAATACAAAGCAGTTCCCTCAGCGTCGGCCCCTTCCTGAGGGCCGTTGACATCAAACACCTTGGATTGGACCTGACCCTGAGAAGTTGACACACCCGAGATCGCAATCATGACGCGCGTGCGCTCGGCAGGCGGCGCGTGAGGCGCGCGATAATCAACGCGCGGGCTTACGTGTTCCCCGATCCATTGGGAGGCGATGCCGCCCATTCTTCCATCCCACGCCATACGACATCCGCCCGCACTTGAGCACGAACATGATCTGAACTATCGATAGCAGCCTTAAGCGACGGAGCCCCGCCCCCGTACAACCAGAGATCGATTTCGCCAAGGCCAATCCTATGGCGTGAGTAAAAATGATCGACTAATGCAACTGCAGCGGCCCAGCTGCCTAAATACATTGCCTTACAATCGTCGCTAGGCGCAGCCTCGAATTCATTTCGGAAATGATAAGGATCGGTCTCATCAACCGTGGACTCATCTCGCACAGAACGCAAGATAAGGTGCGGCGACGGCACGATCATTCCATCGAGCTGCCTACCGTCGCCATCCACCGCATCCAGCGTCATTGCTGTGCCGCAACCAACCAGTACTAGTGGCGCACCATGTGAGGCAATGCGTGCCCCAACCATGGCCAAGAACCGATCGATGCCAAGTCGTTCAGGCCGACGATACGCATTAATAATCCCACAACCGCGCTGTGGTGACACCAGCCAGCTTACCCGCCCTGGCTGACACCGACGTAATGCCCGACGCAGTTGGTCAGCACGCTGCTGCGACACTACCGAAGCAACCAAGACACGAGACGGTACCGGCCACTGTCCGATAAGGTCTTGCAAGCGTTGATCAACGTTATCCGCGTGCCAATCCACTCTGGCTGTCTTTCCGACAGTGATTCCGCGTGACCAGCGACCCTTCAAACTGGAATTTCCCAGATCGAAAAACCACAACAACTCTTCCGATGGAACGCTCATGAACGCAGCACCAATAGTCGAGCATCATCGTCATGAAAAGTACCCGGTAGCATGTGCCTGAACGACATTGCGTGGTAAATCCTTCCCGCTCTAGGTGGGGGTTGGAGACGGAGCTACCCGGCAAGTGCCACCCTGTGTGTGTGGGTGATGCCGTCTGACACCATGTTCGGGCGTTCGGGATTGTATGTCCATAGAAGTGGGCTCATTCGTTTGAACAGTCGAACCCGGTTCGATAAGTGGCTACTTGCTTGGTTCAAGCTGCCTTGGGTTGGGACTGCGATTGGTTAAAGTACACCTGATCGCGGAGTCGGTGGTCAAACCGCCGATGGGAAGACGGGCGGCCACTTATCGTGCTGTTCACATTCCAGGGACTACTTCTCATAGCCCACGCGTGGCCTCTTCTTGGGTTCCATCGGAACGTTCGAACTGAATCTGGGTATGCCCGCGCAAATGGATCGGACGGTTGTAATCTTCGACGCAAGTTTTATGCTGGTACCGGCGCGCGGAGTGCCCATGCGCATGCCGCGTTTTCCGGCCACACCAACAGTTCGCGGAAATTGTGGAGCTCGAATGCCCGCGGCGAACCCAATATTTTCCGCAAGTTCAGTTCCTCTGTGCCACCGAGGCACTATTTGCCACAGCCCGCGGATCCGGATGCAGCTGCACAGCTACCCAGACGAGGACAAGGTTGACCGCCAACGCGATTAAGCCGCCATTGATTCCCCAGATCGGATCTTCGCCGGTGTAATGCAGCAGAATCACCACGGCAGCACCAGCCACGAGGCCCGCAATTCCGGCTTCCTTGCTCATGCGCGGCCAGTAGAGGCTGAGCAGGATTATGGGCACCAGCTGAGCCATGCCTTCATAGGAGAACACCGATAGATTGACCAGGAGTTCCGGCACCGAAAGGCTCGCCGCAAGCGCGACGACGCCAACGCACAGGCACACGAGCTGCGCGAGGCGCCTCTGCCCCACGTTCTGCGCGGCGCTCTTGTTCGCGCCGGTGGCCTTGCTACCAATGACGGTCCTCCCCCACATAGTGCCGATCACCAGCATAAAGACGCTCATCGGTACGATCGCCGACAACGCGCCTGCTACGCCGACCGCAGCAACGATGGGAGACGGCAGCGAATCGGTCACCAAACGGTAGAGTGCGAGGTCGGAGTCCTTCAGGGCCGGCACCACGAACAGCGCCATGCAACCGATCATCATCGGCACAATCAACAACAGCTGGTACCAGGGCAATACGATCGAGTTCCGGCGCAGCGAATTCGGCGATTTGGCGCTCAGAAACCCGGACACCATGGTTGGAAAAATGTTGATGGTCAACGCGTTCAATACGATGGTCGAGACGAACCAAGTGGCGCCGAACTCGCCGGTGCCGTGGCCGGGGAAAGTCAACCATTGCGCTTTTTCCGCAATCATGCGGTCCACGAATTCGCGCAAGCCGCCGAAATAATGTAATGGGAAATACACCGCCATGAACACGATACAGACGACCACGAGGCCGTCCTTGAACACGCTTACCCATGCTGAGCCCCGCAACCCGGAAACGAGCACGAAGGCTTCGGTGACAACAAACGATACGACTGATGCCGTCGCCAGATCGATGGCGTTGTACGACATGGCGTGCACAACCACCGCCATGCCTTGAATTTGCAACTGGATGTACGGCACCAGAAAGATGGTGCACAGTACGGTCACCAGAATGCCCAATCCCCGCGAACGGAAACGATGCTCGGCTATATCGGAAATGCACACCAGGTCATGGCGCTTGCAATAGGTCCAGATAAGCGGCGCAACTACATAGGCAGCCGCAAAACCGCTGCTGACATAGCCAATGAGGAACAGAATCGGCACTCCGTACCTGTAGGCCCATCCAGCGGTACCGAGGAACGAAAAGCTGGTGTAGGTTTCCCCGGACATCAGGATCAGCACGAAGATTAGCCCGAGCCCTCGACTCGATACCGACCATTCGGTCATGGATTTCTCGCGCCCGCGACCAGACCACAAACCGATCACGACCGTCGCGATCATGGCGAGCGCGAAGATGACGCTGGCGATGAGGGCATGCTGACTCATGGCCTTGGCGCTTCCGTGCGGGCGGCGTGTTCGAGGTCGCGCGTCGCCTGCCCCGCCGCTGCATCGCCGAACACGAGGTCGGCGGGCACTGGCTCGTCGGCATCACCCTTGTATAGCGGGTCCAACGACGCCGTGAGCCAGATAAATGCCCAAGTTAGAATAGTGACCCCGACCGTGTAGAACACGATGAACGGCATGCCCAGCACCACCGGTTGAATGGTGTTGGCGATCAGCGGAGTCAGTAGATACAGGGCCACCGGTACGGCCAACAACCACAAGGGACGCCGCCGCGGGCGAATCGATGGACTGGACTGCGTTTGCACATCATTTACCATCGACCTTCTCCCACCACTTGCGCAACTCGCACAGCGACGCGTTCGGCGATGCCGCGGGCCGTCATTTGTCCGACCTGCCAACAGTCCGTTCGGGCCACGCCACCTTTAGGTGGGTCTCGATCCACTCGGCAACGGCTAATACCCCAGGATCGTCGAAGCGCCGGCCGGCGAGTTGCACGCCGACAGTGCGATGGTCGCGGGTGAAGCCGGCGTGTACGCTGATGGCGGGCTGCTCTGACATGTTGTAGGGAACCGTGAAACCGATGTGCTGCATCGGCCCCGTCGCATCATGGAACGGCATCGGCCACTCCGCCGGGAATGCCGCCATCGGTGCGACGGGTGAAAGCACGAAGTCGAAGGACACGGTCGCGGCAATCGTTAGCTGGCGCATGCGCTGTATCTCCTGATAGCAGCGCAGCACCTCGGATCCAGGAATGTCTGCTCCGGCACGGCACCACTCGACGATGTAGGGGAGAACCTTGCGTTGGTCGGCCACCGGGAGTGTTGCGTAGTCAATCCAGGAGCGCACCCGTAGGAATCGGTCGACGTCCGCAAGGATGCCGTCGTCCATGAAGGCGCCGATTTCCTCGACCTTGGCACCGGCATTCGCGAGGAGATCCGCAACGCGGCGAAGGGCCTCGGCCACGTCGGGGTCGACGGCCTCACCGCAACCAGCACTCGGGAGGATCGCGATGCACGCGTGGGTTGGCTGAAAATCACCCTGATAGTCGCCGACGTATACCGGGAGTTCTGAATAGTCGCGCACATCCGGACGACCAACGACTCTCATCGCCCAGCGCACGTCACTGACTCGCCGCGCAAGTGGCCCCGCTACGCGGCCCATGTAGGGACCGTCGAGCGGGATACGGCCAAAGCTCGGTTTGAACGCTGCGAGGCCGAGCCATGTGCCCGGCAACCTGATCGACCCACCTATGTCGGATCCGAAGTGTATCGGTCCGTACCCGGCCGCAGCTGACGCCCCGGCGCCGGCCGACGAACCGCCCGTCGTAAGGCGCGGATCAATCGGTGAGCGCGAGATGCCGTGCAGCGAGGAGACACCCGACGAGAGCATGCCCCAGTCGGGCATCACGGTCGAGGAGAAAATGATTGCGCCGGATTCGAGCAGACGCTGCGTGATCGGTGCATCCTGCGTCGGCACGTCCGGGGTGCCCGCGGCAGTTCCATGCGGCATGGGCACACCGCGCCGGCCGATGTTCTCCTTGACTGTCACCGGGACACCGTCCAACGGCCCCTTGGTAGTACGCGCGACCCACCGCTTTGCTGACTGTTCCGCTTCGTGGTGCGCCGCGCCAAAATTCGGTTGCCACAGTGCGTTGAGGGTCGGTTCGCACGCTTGCACCCGCGCCTGAACCGCTTCAATGACTGCCACCGGATCGAATTTACCCGACTCGAACCCCTCGCGCAGAGCATCGACACCGAGATCGCAGAGCTCTTGGTCGCCCGCGTAGACATCATCCAGGTTCGTGTTCATTTCACATCCGCCTCGTCAACAAAAGCACCTTGCGACGGTCGATAAGGGGTCGCTGGCAAGTGCAAAAAAACCACCACATATGTCACGACGACACTCTCGCCGCGATGGCCCCGCCGAGATCGGTGGTCGTCGCCGCGCCACCAAGGTCCGGCGTGCGTGGCCCGTCGGATGACCCAAGCACCTCCTCAATGGCGTGGATGACAGCTTGAGCCGCCCCGTTTTCACCAAGATGTTCCAGCATCATGGATACTGACCAGATCTGGCCGATTGGATTGGCGATGTTCTTGCCCGCGATGTCCGGAGCCGAGCCATGCACGGGCTCGAACATCGACGGATAGATGCGTTCCGGGTTGATGTTGCCGCCGGGTGCGATGGCAATCGTGCCCGTCACGGCGGGGCCGAGGTCAGACAGGATGTCGCCGAACAGGTTCGAGCCGACCACAACGTCGAAGTGTTCCGGCGTCAACACCATCCGTGCCGCCAGGATGTCGATGTGCAGCTGGTCCGTGCGGATGTCAGGGTAATCCGTCGCCATTGCCGCGAAGCGTTCATCCCAAAATGGCATGGAGTAGTAAAGACCGTTGGACTTGGTCGCCGAGGTGACGTGCGGCCGCTTGAGCTTACGGGCAAGCTCGAAGGCATACTTCATGATGCGATCGGTGCCACGTCGTGTAAATACCGCCTCCTGCACCGCGAATTCCTGCTCGGTACCCTCGAACATGCGACCACCGAGCTTTGAGTACTCGCCCTCGGTGTTCTCGCGCACGATCCTGAAATCAATATCGCCCGGCTTCTTGCCCACTAGCGGACAGTGCACCCCGCGCAGCAGACGCACCGGCCGGAGGTTGACGTACTGGTCGAACGCGCGTCGTATCTTGAGTATCAGCCCCCACACTGAAATGTGATCCGGTATTCCCGGGAAACCTACTGCGCCGAACAGGATCGCATCGGTCTCGCGCAGGCGGTCGAGCCCGTCGGTAGCCATCATCTCGCCCGTCCGCAGGTAGTACTCGCAACCCCAGTCGTAGTGGGTCAGCACACATTGAAAGCCGAATTTCGCAGTGACGGCATCGAGCACCCGCAAGCCCTCGACCATGACTTCCCTTCCGATGCCATCGCCGGGGATCACCGCAATTGCATAACGCTTGGTGGACATGGGAAGTCTCTCGTATCGAACGGGTCGGGTGGGCTAGGTGGAGCGCCTAGCGGCAAGCCACACCTCGATCAACTCCGGTACGGTGCCCTCGGGCCGCGCTTCGTGGCCTTGCTGGTAGGCAGCGCGCACCGCATCGGCAGTCCGGTGCGGCATGCCCGCCTCATCCGCCATCGCGGTGTAATAGCTCAAATCCTTCAGCGCGTTGGCAAGGGAAAACCGGAAACTGGATTCGTCGCGCGCCTGGATGTAGGGCCTGAAGCGTTCCAGTACCACGCCGCCGCCGCCGCCGGACGCCAGGATCTCCAGCAGGGTTTCAGGCGCAACGCCCGCATGCTCTGCACAGGCTGCGGCTTCCGTCAGCACCGCGGCAAAGCCGAGTGAAACGAAGTTGTGGATAAGCTTCATGCGATGGCCGGTTCCGGCGGGGCCGGTATAGGTCATGTTCTCGGCGAAGCTCGCCAGCAAGGGCTTGCAGCGCTCGAAATCTGCGCGTTCACCACCGATGATGAGGTTGAGCCTGCCTTGTGCGGCCTCGTGCGGGGTTCGGGTCATGGCTGCGTCGAGAAAATGTCCGGCGGCCTTGCGTACTGCCGCCGCGATCCGTTCGGTTGACGACGGCATGGCCGTGGAGCAGTCGACCACCGTAGCGCCGGGTCGCAGTCCGGCGAGCACGCCGGCATCGCCGTACATCACGGCTTCGACCTGTGGCGTCCCGGTGACGCACAGCACCACGACATCGGACTGCTGCGCAACCGCCTTAGGGCTTGCAGCCTTCGTCGCGCCGGCGCCCACGAGATCGTCCACTTGCTGGTTGCCCGGATGATCGAGGAACACCAGCGAATAGCCGTGCGCCTTGATGTTGGTCGCGATGCCGTGGCCCATCAGGCCGACACCAATGATACCGATCGTGTCGAGTTGCTTAGTCATGACCTGTGTACTTCGATTCAGTTGTCGCGAAGTGACTGCGACGATCTCAGGCGTGGTGGCATACCGGTCCACATCAGCACGTCGTCACCGGCAGACCATCCACGCGCTTAATCGCGCCCGTCACTCGCAGGCCTTCGGGTACTTGCCGCAATAGCTCTGTCGCGCCCCGGCCGAGCTAGCGTGGCGTACGGCGAGAACGATGGCGCGCGCCAGCGTGTCCGTACCCGCGACGAACACCGCGTTGAGTTCGGCGGACTGAGTTTCCGGCGACAAGGCGGTGCCGTCGCCGGTGGACATTGCGAACACGGTGTCGCCGTCGTACAAGGTGTGGGCTGGCCTGATCGCGATTGCCAGGGCGTCCTGCGCCATGAGTGCCATCCGCTTGGCCATGGCCTTGCTCAAAGGTGCATTGGTCGCCACGACGGCGATTGTCGTGTTCATGCGGCCCTTCTTAGCATCTTGTGAGGGGAAGCCGTGGCCCTGCGCACTGGCGGCGTCCTTGCAACCCGCCACCGAACCCGGCCGCAGGTGGAATTCGTTTCCCATCTGCAAGCCTTCGGCATAGAACTGGCAGCTGCGCGGGTCTATGGTGCTGCCGGCGCTGTTGAGTACAACGATGGCACCCACGACGTAACCGTTCGGCAAGACCACGCTGGCCGAACCGACACCGCCCTTCAGGGGACCTGAGAAGGCGCCGGTGCCGGCACCAACCGTGCCCTGCTTTACCGCTGCGGTACTCGCAGAGGAAATGGCCTTATAGCCGAACTCCGGCGTCGGCGTCGCAGTAAAACGGCCGCCGCGTCCAAGATCGAAAATGATCGCCCCTGGCACGATCGGCACCACATCGGATGGATCCTTGCCGACGCGGAAACCCTGCTTGTGTTCGCGCAGCCAATCCATGACGCCGTATGCGGAAATCAGCCCATATGAGCTGCCGCCACTCAACACAATGGCGTTCACATGCTGCACCAGTTCGTCGGGTGCGAGCAGGTCGGTTTCGCGGGTACCGGGGGCGCCGCCGGCGACATCCACCCCGGCGACTGCTCTGCCGGGCGCATATACCACCGTCGTGCCGGTCAGAAAGCCGTCCTTGTCCTGCTGGTATTGGCCAACCTCGATACCGGGAACGTCTACGATGGTGTCCGTCAACCCGGGCTTCGCCGTGGTCACCGGCGCTGGCGCGGCCACCGCGGCGGTCGCCCCAGCAATCGTGCACAGGATCAGGGCCGCGACAAGTCTAGGAACTAAACGTGATTGGTGCATGGTGCGGTTTCCTTGTGTTAGATAATCGTTTCGCGAGTGACGAACGTTGCATTCATTCGGCGTACACACCCAAGCTGACGGCTGATCGACCGCCCCGACAATCGACGCCACGCCAACACGGCGGCCATAAGCGAACCCTGTGCAGATTTCTTCCTGCAATCCGACAGTCGCGCGCCGCCTCACGCACCATGGAAAGTCGTGATCGTCTTCAGCTGGGTAAATTCATAAAGCGCTTCGAAGCCCTTCTCGCGTCCGTGACCGGATGCTCCCACGCCGCCGAATGGCAGCTCGATGCCGCCACCCGCACCGTAGTTGTTCACGAACACCTGCCCACAGCGAAGCCGGCGCGCCATGCGCATCTGGCGGCCGCCATCGCGGGTCCACACGCCGGCGACAAGCCCGTACGGGGTGCCGTTGGCCAGACACACCGCTTCCTCTTCGTCCTTGAACGGCGTCAGCACCTGCACCGGTCCGAACACTTCTTCCTGAAACAGCTTGTGACTGGCGGGCACTTCGGAAAACAGCGTCGCACGCACATAGTGCCCGGACTTGGGCGCGCCGCTCGCGATCGAACCTTCGGCGGCGACGTGGAGGTCCGCCTTGCCGGCGTCGATGTAGCCGGTGACCCGCGCCTGCTGCATCGCGGAGATGATCGGGCCAAGGTCATAGTTCTCCATAGCCGGCCCGGCGGTGAGGCCGGAGTATATCTCCGCCATGCGCCGCTTCACTTCATCGTAGACGCCGCGCTGCACAAGCACCCGGGAGGCGGCCGAACACGTCTGCCCGGCATTCTGCATGCATGCACCAACGAGCGTCGGCATCGCGTGGTCGAGATCGCAGTCGTCGAACACGATGTGTGGCGACTTGCCCCCGAGTTCGAGGCTGATCGGCCGGACGTTGCGCGCCGCAGCGGCCTGGATCAGGCTCCCTGTTTTGACCGAACCGGTGAAGGACACGTAGTCTGCGCCCGGGTGTCCGGACAACGCGGAGCCAACTTCACCACCCAGCCCGCAGACAACATTCAGGGCGCCACGCGGCAGGCCGGCTTCGTGCGCGATTGCCGCAACGGCCAAGGTCGTAGCCGAGGCGTCTTCCGATGGCTTGATGACTACGGCATTGCCCGCCGCGAGCGCACCGCCGACTGCGCGCCCGATGATCTGCATGGGATAATTCCAGGGGATGATGATCGCCACCACACCGTAGGGTTCACGTTCGACGCGGACCACGAAGCCGGCCTGATAGGGCACCGTGTAGCCCATGAGCTTGTCGGCCGCACCGGCATAGAACTCGAAGTAACGGGCCAGTGCTTTGGCGTCTGTGAGCGACTGGCCAAGTGGCTTACCGACGTCAAGCGCCTCGATCCGCGCCAGGCTGTCGGCTCGTTCCAATACCAGCTGCGAGACCTTCATCATGATGCGACCACGTTCCGTGGCGGTCATGAACCCCCAGGCGCCTTGCTGGACCTTGCGAGCGGCACGGAGCGCGTCGTCGATGTCTTTGGTGGAACCACGCGCGATCTGACCGGCCGTTTCGCCGGTCGAGGGATTTTCGATGGGCCAAGTATTGCCGGACTCCGGACGACGCCACTTACCATCGATGAAGTTGCGGGTGCTGTCCACACCAAATTCGCTTTGCAGTAGATCGCTGACGGAACCCGCGGACACCTTATTAGCCATGACCGAACCCCATATTTCTAGCAACGCGCGAAGCTTGCGTGACGTCAGGAGCTTCGCCCGCGTACGCCGAAACCAACAAGCTACGCGACCGAACCGGACGGGCACGCGAAGCCCGGCTTGTTGCGCCATTGGCTGCTACAAAGCCCTGGGCGTCATCCACAACTTGCCATCGACCACTCACCATGACTGTTCCATCCAAACTCTGACCCATTAGTGGGATGACGGGAACGCGAATGATGCGCCCGAAGCGTGCTCGGACTCGGGCCAGCGCTGCGTCACGACTTTCTTGCGTGTGTAGAAACGCACACCATCGGATCCGTATATGTGAAGGTCGCCGAACAACGAGTCGTTCCATCCGCCGAAGCTGTACCAAGCGATGGGCACGGGAATGGGAACGTTGATTCCGACCATGCCAACCTTCACACCTCGCTGGAACTTGCGCGCATACGCGCCGGAACTGGTGAAGATGCCGGTGCCGTTGCCGTAGGGATTGGCGTTGATCAAACTGATGGCATCATCGACGTTGGCGACACGCATCACCGAGAGGACAGGGCCGAAGACTTCCTCACGGTAGACGCTCATTCCAGTTGCCACCCGATCTACCACCGTCGGGCCAACGAAGAAACCGTGCTCATGACCCTTGACTACGAGACCACGCCCGTCCACGGTGATCTTGGCTCCGTCCCTCTCGGCCTCGCTCACGATCCGAATGACCCGATCCTTGGCTTGCGGGCTGATGAGCGGTCCCATGTCCGACTTGCTGTTGGTGCCCTCGTTGACGGTGATTTTGCCCGCACGGTCCACCACTTCGTTAACCAGCGCGTCGGCCGCTTTGCCAACGGCTACGGCTACTGAGATGGCCATGCAACGCTGTCCGGCCGAGCCAAAAGCTGCAGCGCTGAGGTGGTCAGCCGCGAGATCCATGTTGGCATCCGGCAGGATAACAGCATGATTCTTCGCGCCACCCAACGCCTGCACTCGCTTGCCATGGGCGGTTGCTGTTTGATGCACGTACTTGGCGATTGGCGTGGATCCAACAAATGAAATGCCATCGACGTCGGGATGTGCCAACAATCCGTCAACGGCCTCTTTGTCGCCTTGCAAGACGCTGAACACGCCGTCTGGCAGTCCCGCTTCCTGCCACAGGCGCGCCAATACCAGTGACGCCGACGGGTCGCGCGGCGAAGGTTTGAGGATGAATGCATTCCCAGTCGCGATCGCAACGGGCGCCATCCACAACGGCACCATCGCCGGGAAGTTGAACGGGGTTATACCGGCGACGACACCCAAGGGTTCACGGATAGAAAATACATCGATGTCCGTCGATATTTGGCTCGAATAGCCGCCCTTCAATTGCTCGATCAGGCCGCACGCGAATTCCACCGTCTCCAACCCACGAGCGATTTCACCCTTGGCGTCGGCGAGCACCTTGCCGTGTTCGGCTGTGATAATCGCAGCCAACTCATCCGTTGCCGCCGCGAGTCGCTCGCGAAAATTGAACAGGACACGGGTACGTGCGGTCAGCGACGTCTCTGCCCATGCAAGGCCAGCTTGTTTGGCCGTCTTGACGATACGGTCCACGTCATTTTGGTCCGCGATATGCAGTCTGCCGGTGACTTCTCCAGTGGCAGGATTGTAGACGTCCTCTGTGCGCTCGCCCGTACCAGGGGCTCGCTGACCGTTGATGAAGTGGACGATGGATACCGGATCCTTGGTCGCGGCAATGCTGTTGGTTTGCATATTCAGTTCTCCGCTACAACTAAATCAGTACACTGCTTGACGCACACGTTCCCGCCAAGGCAACCGGCTGCTGGCTATCCTGGCCGGCCCACGCAATACTTATCTGGTGTGGCGAGCGCGTGATCCAAGATGGCGATGCCTTCACGAATCTCCTCTGCCGTAGTTGTCAGTGGTGGAACCACATGCGTTCGGTTGAAATGGACGAACGGCCATAGTCCGCCGTCCCTGCACGCTTGCGCAAATTCGGCCATGGGCGCGGCTGCCATACCTTTGGCGTTGAACGGTACCAGCGGCTCTCGGGTTTCGCGGTTCTTTACCAGTTCTACGGCCCAGAAGGCGCCGAGGCCTCGGACGTCACCGACGCTGGGGTGGCGTTCGGCCAACGCGCGCAACCCTGGCCCGATGATATCTTCGCCTAAGGCACGGGCGCGTGCGATGAGATTTTCGCGCTTGAAAATGCCGATGGACGCCACAGCGGCGGCACAGGCCAGCGGGTGACCCGAATAAGTCAACCCGCCCGGATAGACTTGATCGTCGAAACTGCGAGCGATGCGCTCGGAGATGATCACCCCACCCAGAGGCACGTAGCCCGAGTTGACTCCCTTGGCGAAGGTGATGAGATCGGGCGTCACCTTCCAGTGGTCTACGGCAAACCATTCGCCACAGCGACCGAACCCGGCCATGACCTCATCGGCGATGAACAGGATGCCGAACTCGTCGCAGAGATTGCGCACCCCGACTAGGTAACCATCTGGCGGCACCAATATGCCATTGGTTCCGACAACGGTTTCAAGCAGGATCGCCGCGATCGTGTCCGCGCCTTCGACCATGACCATGTCGCGCAAATGGGTCAAGGCGCGCTCGCACTCCTCCCGCTCGCTGTTCGAGTGGAACGCTGACCGGTAGGTGTACGGACCCCAAAAGTGCACCACCCCCGGCGCAGCCGGCTCGGAACCCCATCGCCTCGGGTCGCCGGTCGCCGCGATCGCTCCTGCGGTCGCACCGTGATAGCTGCGGTAGGCCGCCAGTATCTTGAGCCGCCCAGTGTGGCGCCGCGCCATGCGCATCGCATGTTCGTTTGCTTCGGCACCTCCGCTGGTGAAGAAAACCCTGTTGAGGTCGCCCGGCGCAATTTCCGAAATCAAGCGCGCCGCCTCTGAGCGTGCGTCGTTCGCAAAACCCGGCGCGCACGTCGTCAGCGTTTGTGCCTGCGTGACGATCGCTGCCACCATTTCAGGGTGCTGATGACCAAGATTGAGGTACACCAGCTGCGAAGCAAAGTCGAGGTAGCGATGCCCGTCGTAATCCCAGAATACCGAGCCTTTGGCCCGTGCAATCGGGAGCGGATTGATGTGCTTTTGTGCAGACCAAGAGTGGAATACATGGGCTTGGTCACGCGCCCGCGCGTCAGTGTTTGTCTCGGTCGCGCTCGTAATACGATCGCTGCTCACGGTTTGTTGCCTCCTATCAATGCAACCCGTGGTGGACGTAGTCGCAGAGTGTCACCAAAACCCGTCAATATAGATGAGGCTTTCGGGCCTATTCTCACCCAGAGAACGCGGTCCGGGATCGGCAGTGTATTGATGTGAACTGCCTACAGCGTGTGCCACCTACCATGTCAAAGCTCGTATCGAGTATCGCTACAGGCAAAAATGTCTAAATTGCGCTCGAACCCGTCGATACGGCGAAGTGAACGTTGAACCCAAATTTCCGTTATACCTCGTAGTAACGCTCCGCGCACTTCCACGCGTCTACTCGGCTACGGAAGCCGGCTGTCGGCAGCATTGCGCGCGGTCGGCGCGGCGCAACGACTAACGTAGCACGGATGACATCAGAAGTTCACAGTAAGGCGCGCCCAATAATACCTGCCAACAACATCAAAGTTATCGGCGTCCGTATTCGACGCGTTCCCAATGTTTGTGCCCAGGAGAGGAGGTTCCTTGTCAAATACGTTGTCCACTCCAACCTGGATCAACGACTTAATCGGCTTAACGTGATAGCCCAAGCTCACGTCATTATATACCCACGACCCAAAACAACTGAAGCTCTCGTGACAGTCTCCATTCATATATTCTTGGTCAACAAACTTGCCGATGTAGTGCAGTGTCCATTCTGCCTCCCACGGTCCGAGCGTCCAACCAACACTACCCAACGCTCGGACGCGAGGAAACAGCTGAGCTATAATATTCCCTTGTGTACCAGCGAGGTTGACAGCTGTATTGCTAACTTGACCAGGCGCAGTCTGCACTTTGTACTGATCCAAATACGTTCCGTTTACGCTAACTTGGAACCGACCTAGTCTCGTCGCAGGTAATTTGTAGACTAACGATAAATCGGTACCCTTTACATCTAGACGGCCCAAATTCCCATCGGGAAGAATCACCAGTGTCAACTGCCCTGCGCCAGGCCCTCCCTGAGTCCTCTGGATGAACTTGCAAAACAACAAATTCCCGCTGTAGCACTCGTTTACAACTGTCTGAGCCGAAATCTGTGTGATGTTATCATTGAGATAAATGCGCCATTGATCGAGACTTACCGAGAGTCCAGGAATCTGATGTGGCGAATAAACGAAGCCAAAGTCGAACGACTTGCCCCTCTCTGGCTGTATCGGGAACCCTGCAGCTTCCGCACCCTCGGTCTGCGCCCTCAGCTGAAGGGCATTGCCGTCATATAAGCTCTGAAAGCTCCCGTCCGTTGGGACTCCTACACACGCGGGGTTGCCTGGAGTCTTGATGCCATCGCATGGGTCTTTCGCGAGAAAGGTCGCGGTACTCTGCGGCGCGGTGAAGAGATCAGATATCGTCGGCGCACGGAACACTTGCGAGACAGTCCCTCGCAACAGCAAATCTGTGACCGGGCGGTACTCAACTCCAACCTTCCAGTTATTAGTGCTGCCGAAGTCGCTATATTTCGAGTAGCGATCTGCCAGTGTCACATTCAGGCCATGTGCGAATGCCAAATCTTGCAGGATCGGGATAAACAACTCAGCGTATGCTTCTTTGACGTTGAAGCCGCCGTTTAGGTGCGCCGAACACTGACTTCCCAAGCCACAAAGTTGAGTAGACGGAGGTGGTGGATTCGTCTGAAGCGCGCCAATGAAGTTATTCGAATACTCCTCTCGGTACGATATACCCATGGCCAACTGCGCAGTACCGGCCGGGAGATCCAACACGCCACCTGTAACGTCCGCGTGATACGTCCGTTCAATCTGCCATGTAGAGTTTGCTACGGGCGCATTTGCCTTCGCCACCGTTGCCAGCGCAGATGGCGAGTTCATGTTAAACGGATCCCAAGGCACGCAAGTGCTGAGGCTAATTGGATCCGCGGCTGTGCCGCACTGCACCACACCGGCGGTATTCAGGAACGACGGTCCCAGCCCCTGTAGCAGAAACGGTTGATTCGGCCACCCGATAAGGTGGACGTTGGACAACAAGTGACCAAAATTGAAGCCGACATCCCAATCCCAGCGATGGTTGAAGACACTCAAGTGTCCCTTGACCCCGCTTATTAGTTGGTCAGTTGTATTCGTTGAGTTAAAGTATCGTAGCGTTCCAATGTTAAACAGCAGCGTGCTGAGCGCTGCACCATCAGGATCTGAAAAATCCACACCAAACGGGTTATAATAGCTGTCTGCACTTATGGTCTGCCCGCCGACGCTCCTGGTACCAAAGACGGAGGGCCAGACCTGTATGCTTTGCTTGTCCTGATAGTGATAATAAGTTGCGAAGAGTTCAATATTTGGCGTTACGTGGTATGTGCCTTTGAACATCACGTTGGTACTTTCGGACGGATTCACAACCCGATTGCCGTTCGCCTGAAAGTCATACAGGTCACCAGGCTCCGTCCCCCAGCAATGGTAATCTCCCGGTCGAGTTGGGCTTTCACCGCTAGCGAAGACGTCTTGGTTTAGCCCCAACGCACCGCCTGACGGGCAGCCGAACTCAGTCGACAACGTTGGTGACACGACGATGAAGCCGCGGGGTGCGAAGTTTGTCCCGCCTGCGGTAAACCCATCCCCCTGTGGGTTCAGAAACAGTGTATGGGCAGCAAACGCCCGGCTTTGCGCGTCGATTGCGCCAAACTTAGCGTGGGCAACATCCACCAGAATGCTACCCTTGTCTGACGCTTGGCCAAACATAAAGTTTTCGCCACTCCGTTGTCCATCGTCATGATTCGATATTCCATAGTTGAGCATCACTTGTGCACCACTATAGTTACTCTTCGTAATAAAATTAATCACACCGCCAATTGCATCTGACCCATAAATCGCAGACGCACCGCTAGGCAGTACCTCGACGCGCTCCACTGCGGCTATTGGTATTGAGTTGAGATCTTTATTAACTACTCGTTGCCCGTCGATAAGGATTAGAGTGCGACTCGACCCTAAGCCACGCAAGCCCACAAGTGTCGTCCCACCACCAGTTGTACTATTCGTTACCAAGCCAGTTATTTGGGGTAGGCGCGCTACTAAATCCCCCAATGTAAGACTGCCCGTTTGTTGGATTTGGCTGCTCCCTAAGACAATAACTGGATTATCTGTCTCAACCTCCGCCCGGCTGATGTGCGAACCGGTGACCTCGATCGTCTGCAGGGTCGTCATATTGGACTTACTGTCCGCTTGCGGTGTCGCACTTTGCGTCGCATCCTGCGCAACTGCGACCCCGGCACTGCAACCCATAACTGCGGTCCCAGCGAGTAGTATTGCGCGTATCGCCACGGACAGTGAACGCTGACTTGTTTTCATAACCCCTCCGGTCTTTAACTGTTACATTTGATTTCCGACTCGCGCTGAACCGCCGAGCCAGCTTTCCCGTCTGCTGGATTTGCTAGCTGGTTACCGTAACCGCCGGATTATCAATCTCGAGTTCCAAGCGACGAGGCTGTGAACCGGTGACCGTGATGGTCTGCAATGCGACCGTGATTTCGTTGCTACTCGTTTGTGCCGTCGCGCCTGGAGACGTGTTTTGCGCGAAGGCCGTGCCGGTACACCGGCCGCCGAGGCAGCACCTGCGCATAGCGCAGCAAGCATCGCTATTGACATCGTATTCGGGTCCGTTTTCATAGCCCCCTCGAGAATGCGTTCGTTGGTTTCTTACTTACTGCTTGACTCGCTGCGTACGCTTGCAGCAAGCCGGGGCGTGATCCGGCACACGGGCGACACGAGCTGGCCAAACGCCCGGCCACGCTGCAGGCATTGGTTCACTCGGGCCGCCGGTACTCGGTGGTGGCGGTCAGCCATTTAGCTCATGAAAGCAAAAGATGGCCGTTACTCTGACATTGCCTCTCGACTCCGACGCTCATGAAGCCCTTCTCTGTAACGCTACACATGCGCTAAGGTTGTGTAAACGGCTGTGAAGCCAACCTGAGTTTCATCAAAATGAAACAATCAACCATTCGGACTCCAGTGCTCGCCGACGCGGGCCTTCGCGAGTTGAGACTTTTCCAAGCTGTCGTCCGCTGCGGCGGATTGACGGCCGCGGAGTCAGAGCTGAACATCGGGCGCTCTACCATCAGCCGCCACCTCAAGGCACTCGAGGAGCGCCTCGGCACCACGCTCTGCCATCGCGGACGGTCCGGATTCGCTATGACGGACGAGGGCACCCGGGTATTCGAGGCGGCCGAGCGGTTGCTGACTGCGGTGAGTCAGTTCCGCACAGAAGTGGGGGAAATCAACGATCGCGTACGGGGTAGGTTGCGCCTCGTATTGTTCGACAAAACGGTGACCAATCCGGATTCGCACATCGCAGATGCTCTGGGCGCCTTCGCTTCCCGCGCACCGGACGTGAAGGTCGAGCTTGACGTTGCTCCTACCCACCGGATCGAGGCTGGAGTTATCGACAACGTCTGGCAAGTCGGCATCATTCCAACCCACCGGCCGTCACCAGCGCTCGAGTACTTGCCGTTGTTCTATGAACAGATGCGCCTGTATTGCGGTCGCGGCCATCCACTGTTCGAGCGCCCCGACGTGTCCGGCCAAGAACGCGAGGTGTGGGCACATCGGTACGCAGGATTGGCGTTTCACTCGCCGAACATGGAGACTGGCAACAGCCTCGGGCTGGAGCGCGCAGCCGAGGCATCAGATCAGGAAGCCGTCGCCACGCTGATCCTCTCAGGACGCTTCGTCGGCTTCCTTCCCACCCACTACGCCCGTCTATTCGAGACGCAGAAGCAGTTGCGTCCGCTGTATCCGACTCGCTTCCATTACAACTGTCAGTTCGCAGCCATTTTCCGGCGCTCGCCACCACCATCGCGCCTGGTCCAAATCATCTTGGATTGCCTGCGCCGCGCGCACCCGCAACGAAAATCAATCCGCGCGCCTGAACGACCCTCTGCGGTTCGATGAGTGCATGCCTATTCCGAGCATGCTGCTCGCGCAACGCCAGCGCACGTTTGAAGTAATGAGCTGCCTGTCGATTGCCGTAGCGCTGCGCTAGACGCCGTTCCCGGGCGAGCATCGAAGTCCGCCGGGCCAAGACGGCCTGGACTAGGCTCCAGCTTTCACTTGCTCCAACATCAGTGCCCGATGCGCCACATAGATCAAGGCCGCGACAGCTTCCGGGCTCAGCGGATGGCCCCGGCAGTACGCCACAGATTCATCCATGTCCGCGTCGCGCAGACTTTCAAACACTTCCTCGGCTTCCCTTTTGGCCGCGAGAAAGCGAGCAACGACCTTTTTGAACGACTCTGCGGTCTGCATGATTCCGGGGTAACGATCGGGATTTTCACGCAGCTCCTGCAGTGTCAGTCGTTTCTTCTGCTTCGTCGGCATCAAGCATTCTTTCCGTGTTTGTCGAGGATCGCGATGGCGGTAAGTCGAAAGTTACCACACGTCGAGAGATCCGCTTGCGCGTAACGCTTCGGGTTGCCACGCCGCAGCGACGGCGCACCATCCAGCAGGTCCAGTGACTATTCGTCGCGACGGCGCATGAGCGACCAACAATTCCGCTTACTCCAAGCCATCTTCGCTGCGAATTGTCGCTCCGACACCAGCAGCGATCATGGTCGATAAGCAGTGATTGGGCAGTGCAGTCTCCCCCAATGTTGGCACTTGTGACCCTGGGAATCGAAATCACGCCAAATGGGGATTGTGTGGGGACTTTTTCCTTATTCTACGTGTTGCCATTGGACGTCGTCATCACAAGTTATTGATTAAATTGGTGGGCCGTGATGGGATCGAACCATCGACCAATGGATTAAAAGTCCACTGCTCTACCGCTGAGCTAACGGCCCTGGAACAACAGGCATGCTCGTCATCACGACGATCATGACAAGCCGCGCATTGTAACGGCAACTGGCATCAAACGTAGTGCGTCGGGTCGGCGACACCAGCGTCCGCGAATCCACGCGCGCGCAGTACGCACGCGTCGCAGTGACCGCAGGCACGTCCCTTGGCATCGGCGCGATAGCAGGAAACCGTGGCGGAGAAGTCGACGCCCAGACGCATTCCCTCACGCACGATATCGGCCTTGGACTTGTCGATAAGCGGTGCATGCACGCGCAATTCCGCACCTCCGACACCTGTGCGGGTCGCGAGATTGGCGAGGCGTTCGAATGCTTCCACGAATTCCGGCCGGCAATCCGGGTAACCGGAATAATCGACCGCGTTGACGCCGCAGAACAAATCGCTGGCAGCCAACGTTTCCGCCCAACCCAGCGCGATAGCCAGCATGATGGTGTTGCGTGCAGGCACGTAGGTGGCCGGGATAGCGTGCTCGCCGTGTGTGTCGGAATACTCTGGCACCGCGATGTCGGAGGTCAGGGCCGAACCACCGATGCTGCGCAGGTCGATCGACACGGTTTTGTGCCCGACGGCGCCGAGCATCGCCGCGACGCGCGCGGCGGCGACGAGTTCCGAGGCATGCCGTTGTCCGTAGGCGACCGATAGCGAGTAACACACGAAACCGGATTCCTGCGCGAGCGCCAGCGTGACCGCTGAATCCATGCCACCCGAGACAAGCACCACCGCCTTGCGCGGTTCAGATTGTCCCGGCGTCATCGCTGCGTCATTGCGCACCGGTTTTGGTGGGCATGTCCTGCAGCTTGTCGCGTGCGCGTTTCTCCAGCGCAGTGCCAGGATTCGCCTTGATCGTCGCCTGCAACGTCCGGCGCGCGGCGGCGTAGTCCTTGAGCGCGATTTGGCAATCGGCGATCCGAAGCTGCGACTCCGCCGCCTTGGGGCTGTCCGGATATTTGCTCAACAACGTCTGGAATGCCGCCAGAGCGGGCTTGTAATTCTGCGTGACGTAGTAAGAACCGCCAAGCCAGTAGTACGCATTGGAGACAAGCACACTATGCGGATACTTGTCGATGAAGGCCCGGAAGCCGCGCGCGGAATCGACATAATTGCCGTCGCGTAGCGACTTGAATGCCGCGTCGTACGCGACTTGCGCAGCGGCCTTGTCGGCCGTGGACATGGGCTCGGCGGCAGTCCCGGACGCCGCGGGCACGACACTGGCGGACGCCGATGAAACCAGCGCCGCGCTCGCCGCCGGGGCGGGTTGCGTGTGTTCCAGCTTGCCAACACGCGAGTCGAGATCGACGTATTGGTCCTTGCTGGTCTGCTGGAGCAACTTCAACTTGTGTTGCAGCTCTTCGATCTCGCCCTGCATCTGTCGCATCTGCGACTGCAGGTTCTGGATCTCGTTGACCAGCACCAGAGCGTTAGAAGGCGCCGGAGGCGCCTGACCCGTGTCCTGCGCCCACGCTTCCGGCACGCAAGTTCCAGCAACGATCATGGCCGCCGAAGCGGCCATGAACATTGCAGCAGCCTTGCGCGGCATGCGGCGCACTCGTGCAGCGATCATCACACCGCTTACTCGGTGGTGTAGACGATGTTGACGCGGCGGTTCAGATGCCAGCAGCCTTCATTGTGCTCACGGCACACCGGGCGTTCCTCGCCGTAGCTCACGACCTTGATCTGGTCGGACGAGGCACCGTCGGCCTCGAGCGCACTGGCGACGGAATTGCCACGGCGCTCACCAAGGCCGAGGTTGTATTCGCGAGTACCGCGCTCATCGGTATTGCCTTCCAGCGTCATCCGTGCCATCGGACGGTCACGCAGGTACTTTGCGTGACAGGCGACGATGTTGTCGAACTGCGACTGGATGTTGCTCTTGTCGAAGTCGAAATAGATCACCCGGGTACGCAAGCAGGCATTGGTTTGCAGATCGGCCGGCGTGAAGGCGCCCTCGGTGGTCGTGGGGGCAGTGGTTGTGGTGGGTTGCTCCGGTGGTGGGGGCGGCTTGACCTCCTGCTTTTTCGCACAAGCCGCAGCGGCCAGGCAGAAAAGCGCAATCACGGAGACGCGAACGGTTGCGTTCATGGCGAATCCATCCTTTTTGAACAAGTGAGTGGGTGGTTGAGGAACAACATCTTAGATTGAAGCATTGTGACAATCAAAATGGCGTCAAGGATTCCGGTACGGACCCCAGGCAGGCTCTCTGACGTCGCCATCGCTCAGCACGAGTCGCTGGCGCACTCGTCCGTCGGCCGACACCGCGTACAGGACGCCGCGAGGGCCTTCGGTGGCTGCATAGAGAAGCATGCTGGCATTAGGCGCCCAGCTGGGGGATTCGTCCAGATTGCCCGGGGAAACGAAAATCTCTTGACCACCTAGTGAACGGTCCATCACCGCAATACGATACACGTTTCCATTCCCTTGGACCATGGCCAGCTTCTTGCCATCGTAGCTGACGGCGACGTCGCCGTTCCATTGGCCCTGGAAGGTGACGCGCTGGGGCGTCCCGCCGGCAGCGGGGATTTCATACAACTGCGGCTTGCCGGAGCGATCGGAGGTGAAGATGATGTTCTGCCCATCCGGTGTCCATGACGGCTCCGTATCGATCGCAAGATTGTGGGTGAGGCGCGTCAGCGCGCCCGTGGCGAGATCCATCACGTAGATTTCTGGATTGCCTTGGAACGACAGGCTGAGCGCGAGTTTCTTGCCGTCAGGTGAAAAGCGCGGCGCACCGTTGATGCCGGGCCGCGCCGATACCACGCGGCGCGCGCCGGTGGCGATGTTCTGGATGTAGACCGCCGAATCGCCGCTTTCGAACGACACGTACGCGAGTTCCTTGCCGTCCGGCGACCAAGTCGGCGACAGTAGCGCTTCGTGCGAACGGACCACGGTCTGCGGGTTGTAGCCATCGGAATCGGCAACCACCAGCGAATACTGCGCGTTGTTGCCCAGCCCGACCATGGTGACGTAGGCGATACGGGTGTCGAACGCACCGCGCACGCCGATGATCTTCTGATAGATCTGGTCGGCGATCTGGTGTGCGACGCGGCGCAGATCGCTGCCCTGTCCGCTAATCGACAGCCCCAGCAACTGTTGCTGCTTGTTGACATCCCACAGTTCAAAGTCGGCCTTGAGCACGCCGCCCTCGTAGGACGTGCGACCAACCACGATGTAATCCTGCTTCAACTGCTGCCACGTCGCGAACTTGATCTGCGAGCCGGTGGTTGGCGACTCGACGATTTCGCTGGTGGGCAATGTGCGGAACTTGCCGCAGCGGTCCAGATCCATGCTGACGATCTGGGCAATGTCGACGGGCGAGGCCGGCCCCGAACCCTGCTGTCCGAACGGCACCACGGTGATCGGGATCGCCGAAGGCACGCCATTGACGATCTGGACGGTAAGTCCCTGTGCGCCGGCCTGCACCGCGAAAAACAGCGACGCGAAGGCGAGGATCAGTATCGGCAGGATTCTGGTGATTCGCATGATTCGAGCACCCTTCATTGTGATGAGGTCACCTTGAAGTTGAAAATGATGTCGCGTGAGAACTCTTTTTCAAACCCTTTGTACGGCAATGGCGAGGAACGCAGCACCGCCGCTTCCACCGAGTGCCTGCCAACCTCGTTGAACGGACAACTCGGCAGTACTTTGGCAGAGATAACCTGACCCCCCGGTATCTGCACGATTTCAACTGGACATGCCGTTCCGACCGGGATGTTGTCCGGACGCAGCCAGTTCTGGGTGATCGCGTTCTGCAATGCCGCCACGTATGCTGCATTGTCGGTACCAGCCTGCCCCGTCATCGCCTGTTTGGCCACCGGCACATTTTCGGCGTTCTGGCTTTCATTGGCCTTACGCAGATCAGCGAGTTGCTGAGCTTTCTGTTGTTCCAGATTGACCCGATGCTGCTGGGCCTGGCTCTCGGCTTGGACCTTGGCCAATTCCTTGAGGATCCGCTCGGCCTCCTTCTGTCTGGTCAGTTCGGCCATCCGCTGTTTCTGCTCCTGCTGCTGCGCCTGTTTTGCCTGTGCCGCTTGTTGATCGGCGATCTGCGCGATCTTTTCCTGATCCTTCAATTTTGGCTGCGGCACCGGCGTCGGCAGCACCCGCACGTTGGCGGGCGGGGGTGGTTTCGGCTTGGGTTCTGCTTTCTGCTCGTGCGGTGGCGAGGCCTTGCGCGCATGGCGGGCGGCCGGTGGCGGTGGCGCGCCAACCGGACCCACCAACGTTGCCTCGATCACCGGTCCTTCCAAGCGCACCATGCGCGTGCAGGTCACCGGGCGCAAAGCCTCGGGCAGATGCAACAGATTGGCCAGGTCTTCCCAATGGGTGCAGTTGAGCATCGCCAACGCCAGGAAGCCGACGATACCGAGGTGCAATAACGCGGAATAGACGACCGCGCGCGGGGTGGCGTCAGCGCTTTCCATTGCTCGCGGGAACGACGGTGGTCTCGGGCTGGCTCATCAGTCCGACCTTGGCGACACCGGCCTGTTGCAGCAACCCCAGCACCTGATTGACGCGGCCGTAATCGACGCGCTTGTCGCCACCCAGCAATACCGACACTTTTGGATCCTGCTTGACGAACGCGGACACGTCCTTGACCAGTGTTTTGTCATCAACTTTTTCGCGCGGAGTCTTGCCTAGAGTCAGGAAGACATCGCCCTGCTCGTCGACCGACACCACCACCGGCTGTTTCTCGTCCTGCAGGGCCTTGGCCGCCGATTGCGGCAACTGGATGTCGGCGCCGAGGTTCAACATCGGCGCGGTGACCATGAAGATGATCAACAGCACCAGCATCACATCGATGTAGGGCACGATGTTGATTTCCGCCATCCTGCGGCGGCGGCGATGACTTCGGTGCGGAAGTGCCATGACGTTCCCTCCCGCCTTCAGCGCGCCCGCGCTTCCGCTTGACCTGGCTTCGCGGGCTGATCAGTCTGCATCTGCCGTTGCAGGACGGATGAGAACTCTTCCTGGAAAGTGTCGTAGCGCACCATCATGCGCTCCAGCCGCGTCGAATAACGGTTGTACGCCCACACCGCGGGAATCGCGGCGAACAGGCCCATCGCGGTTGCGACCAGCGCCTCGGAAATCCCGGGCGCGACCGTGGCGATGGTGGCCTGCTTCAGGCTGCCGAGGCCCTGGAAGGCGATCATGATGCCCCATACCGTGCCGAACAGCCCGACGTAGGTGCTGATCGAACCGACGTTGGCGAGGTATTCGAGGTTGCTTTCGAGCTTCTCGACTTCGCGCGTACCCACGACCCGCATCGCGCGTTCGGAGGCCTCCATCACCGCGCGCCGGTCCTCGCCGCCGCCGCGCTGGCGCTGGCGCACGAATTCCCGGAAGCCCGATTCGAACACGGCCG
This sequence comes from Rhodanobacteraceae bacterium, assembly GCA_050737995.1. GTDB lineage: Bacteria > Pseudomonadota > Gammaproteobacteria > Xanthomonadales > Rhodanobacteraceae > 66-474. The sequence goes on along the minus strand of JBOHYR010000066.1, from coordinate 89,170 downwards.
CAAGCCCGCCTGCATCGCCGGCGCGATGGCTGACCTCGCGGAACAGTGCCGCCAGGTCCACGCCCGACCAAAAGCGTTCCTCGAAACCGTCGGCGTCGCGGGTGGCCGCGTCCAGCATCATCTTCTTGCGGAAGATGATCACCCACGACGAGAACGAAAAGATGATCAGGATCGCCAGCACGCACTGCACCGGCAGGCTGGCGTGCAGGACCAGATCGAAGATGTTGATGGAACCGTTCATGCGAGGTTGTTTCCTTGGATCAGGGCGGCGATTTCAGGAGGGATTCTGCACGGCGTGAAGGTCTGTGCACCGACGCAGGCAACGCGGACACTTGCGCGTACCAGCGTAACGCCATCGACGACCCGCAGCACCACTTGCGCAATATCGATGCTGGCTGCACGGAGGCGCATGACCCGCACGGTCGCATCCAGTTCATCGTCGAGTCTGGCCGGCTGGTCATAGGCGATGTCGAGTTCTCGCACCACGAACACGACCCCGTGCGACCGGCGCAACGCATCCTGTCCCAGTCCCACGGCACGCATCCATTCGCTGCGCGCGCGTTCGAGAAAACGGAGGTAACCCGCGTGGTAAACCACGCCGCCCGCATCGGTATCTTCCCAATAGACCCTTATCCGCCAACTGAACGCCGGGTCGGCCTCCTTGGTCGTCTCGGCCATCTATGACCCCTTTTCGTCAAACAGGTTCATTGCAAGGGGGCCCCCGTGCGGAGGTTTCAGGCCGAAATGCCGCCAGGCTTTGGCCGTGGCCATGCGCCCGCGCGCAGTGCGCGCCAGCAGGCCCTGCTGGATCAGGTACGGTTCCAGCACGTCCTCGATGGTGTCGCGATCCTCGGCCAGTGCAGCCGCCAGCGACTCCACGCCAACCGGGCCGCCCTCGAATTGCTCCACGACCAGCCGCAGCAGACGACGGTCGAGATCGTCGAAACCGCCGGCGTCGATCTTCAGCATATCCAAAGCCGCCGACGCCACCTTGCGGGTGATGTTCCCACCCGCACGCACTTCGGCGTAGTCGCGCACGCGACGCAACAGGCGATTGGCAATGCGGGGCGTGCCGCGCGCGCGGCGCGCGATTTCATCGGCGCCTTCGTCGTCACAAGCGATGTCGAGGATCCGCGTAGCGCGCCGCACGATCGCGGCCAACTCTGCCGCCGTGTAAAACTCGAGCCGGTGCACGATCCCGAATCGGTCGCGCAAGGGGCTGGTCAGCATGCCTGCACGGGTGGTCGCGCCGACCAGCGTGAACGGCGGCAGGTCCAGCTTGATCGAGCGTGCGGCTGGCCCCTCGCCCAGCATGATGTCGATCTGGAAATCCTCGAGCGCGGGATACAACACCTCTTCCACGACCGGCGACAGGCGATGGATTTCGTCGATGAACAGCACGTCGCGTGGCTGAAGGTTGGTCAGCAGCGCGGCAAGATCGCCGGCACGCTCCAGCACCGGCCCGGATGTGCTGCGCAGATTGACGCCGAGCTCGTTGGCGATCACGTGCGAGAGCGTGGTCTTGCCGAGGCCGGGCGGACCGAATACGAGTACGTGGTCCAGCGCGTCGCCGCGCTTGCGTGCCGCCTCGATCGACAGCGAAAGTTGCTCGCGCATCGCCGCCTGGCCCACGTACTCGGCAAGCGAGCGCGGACGAATGCTGGCTTCCAGCACTTCCTCGTCACGGGTCCCGGTGGCGTCGACGACGCGATCGGCGTTCATCGTACGATTATGGCAGAGGTGACGTGGCGAATCGCTCGTTGCCGCGCCTCGGCATCGATGTCCTCATTTCGCCAGCCCCCGGGCTAACGGGTCAAATTCCCCTTTCGGACCGTAACCAAAGCCATCGCGCCAGGATATCATGTTTTCGCCAACGGCTCGTACATCGCGGCATCGCACGAAGGCCTCGGAATCAGATTTCGACCTGCGTGCCCAGCTCGACCAGCCGATTGCCGGGGATGTGGAAGAACGCGGTGGCGGGCAAGGCGTTGCGAGAGAGGAACGCGAACAGTTTGTCCCGCCACGGCGCCATGCCGGGACGTTTGGTGGCAACCACGTTCTCGCGGGACAGGAAGAACGTGGTATCCATCATGTCGAACACGAGGCCATGTTTGGAACATTCGGCCAACGCCGCAGGCACGTCGGGATCCTCGGCGAAGCCAAAACGCAGCGTCGCGGTATGGAAGGAATGGCCATGGTCATGCAGTTCGATTCGTTCGCTGGGGTCGGCGAATGGCGTCTCCAGCGTTTCGACGCTAAGCAGCACATTGCGTGCGTGCAGCGCCTTGAAGTGCTTCAGGCTGTGCAACAGGGCATGCGGCACCGCGCTCAGGTTGGCGGTCATGAACACAGCGGTGCCGGGCACGCGGGTCGGTGGGTGTTCTGCAATGCTGGCAATAAACGGCGCGAGCGCGAGACCGCCGTGTTTGAGTTGGCGCAGCACCAGTTCGCGGCCCCGGCGCCAGGTGGTCATCACCGTGAACACAGCAAGGCCCAACACCAGCGGAAACCAGCCCCCGTGCTCGACCTTCAGCAGGTTGGCGCTGAAGAATGCACAATCGATGATCAGCATGGGGATCCCCAGCGCGATCACAAGCGGCCATTTCCAGTGCCACATGCGCCATGCCACCAGCAACGCCAACAGGGTTGTGATGACCATCGTACCGGTCACCGCGATGCCATACGCGGCGCCAAGATTTTCGGAAGAGCGGAAACCGACCACCGCCAGCAACACCAGCACCAACAGCATCCAGTTGATCCCCGGTACGAAGATCTGCCCCGACACGCGGCTCGAGGTATGCACCACCTGCATCCTTGGCGAATAGCCGAGCTGCACGGCTTCACGGGTCATCGAGAACGCGCCCGAAATTACGGCTTGCGAGGCAATCACCGTAGCCGCCGCGGCCAGCGCGATCATTGGGAACAGCAGCGCACGGGGTACCAGCAGGTAAAACGGATTACCGCTCGCGTGCGGATTGCGCAGCAGCAGCGCACCTTGGCCGAAGTAATTCAGCAGCAACGCCGGAAACACGAAGAACAACCATGCACGTCGGATCGGTGACTTGCCGAAGTGTCCCATGTCGGCGTACAGGGCCTCGGTGCCGGTGACTGCCAGCACCACGCCACCCAGCGCCACGAACGCGGCGATACCATGTGAATTGAAAAACCGGATTGCGTAGTACGGGTTCAGCGCGGTCAGAATCTGCGGTCCACGCAGGATCATATGCAGGCCGAGCAGCGCGATCACTACGAACCACACACACATCACTGGCGCGAACACCGCGCCGACCTTCGCGGTACCGTATTTCTGCAGCAAAAACAACAGCAGCAGGATCGCGACGCTGATCGGCACTACCAAGCGCGCCAGCGAGGGTTCGGCGACCTTGACGCCTTCCACTGCCGACAGCACCGAGATCGCCGGAGTGATCACGCCATCGCCGTAGAACAGCGCGGCGCCGAAAATCGCGGCCAGCACGACCAGCCAGCGAAGTCTCGGCATCCCGCGCACACTCCGCTGCGCCAGCGCGAGCAACGCCATGATGCCGCCCTCGCCCTTGTTGTCAGCACGCATCACGAAGATCACGTATTTGAGGGTCACCACCAGCATCAGCGACCAGAACACCAGCGACAGTACGCCCAACACGGTCACGCGGCTGATGCCGAGACCGTACTGGCTACTGAAGACTTCCTGCAGTACGTACAAGGGGCTGGTGCCGATGTCGCCGAACACTACGCCGACCGCGCCGATCGTCAGCGCACGCAGCGAGGGAGCAGAGGGGGGCTCGTTCACACCGACGGTCGAAGTCATGGGTCTTGGACGCACACCTTAAAGGGCCAATTGCCGGAGCGCGACTCTGGAAGGGCGGCCATTCTATCTGCGCGCCACCGCGTACGCCCGAGACGCTAAATCTCGACCTGCGCACCCAGTTCGATCAGGCGATTGCCGGGAATGCTGAAGAACGCGGTCGCAGGCAGCGCGTTGCGGGCGAGGAACGCGAACAGTTTGTCCCGCCACCGGACCATGCCGGCGCGGTCGGTGGCGACGATGGTTTCACGCGACAGGAAGAACGTCGTGTCCATCAGTTTGAAATCGAGTCCCTGCTTGCTGCACTCGTGCAGTGCCTTCGGCACGTCCGGATCCTCGGCGAAGCCGAAGCGCAGGATCAGCCGGTGGAAATCATGTCCGAGGTCGGCGATCTCGATCCGCTCGTCGCGATCGGCGTATGGGGTTTCCAGCGTATCGACGGTCAGGATCACGTTGCGCTTGTGCAGCACCTTGTTGTGCTTGAGGTTGTGCAGCAGCGCATGTGGTACGGCGTCGGGATCGCTGACCAGGAAAATGGCGGTGCCTTCCACGCGCGTCGGCGGATGCTCGGCGAGGTTCGCGATGAATGGTGCCAGCGCCAGTCCGCCATGCTTGAGTTGGCGCAGTACCAGCTCCCTGCCACGCCGCCAGGTTGTCAGGACCGTGAACACCGCAAGCGCCAGCACCAGCGGGAACCAGCCGCCGTCCAGCAGTTTCAGCGTGTTGGCGCCGAAGAACGAAAGATCGACTGTCAGCAGGCCAAGCCCCAACAGTGCGACCAATGCGGGATTCCATTTCCACATCCGCCACGCCACGATCAGGAACAGCGTGGTGTCGATGGTCATGCTGCCGGTGACCGCGATCCCGTACGCGCCAGCCAGCGCAAGGGACGAACCGAACCCGATCACCACCAGCACCACCATGATCAGCAGGATGCGGTTGATCCACGGCAAATAGATCTGCCCGATTTCCTCGTGCGAGGTGTGTACCACCGGCATGCGCGGCAGGAAACCGAGCTGGATCGCCTGACGCGTGATCGAAAAGGTGCCGGAAATCACCGCCTGCGAAGCGATTACCGCGGCCGCGGTGGCAAGCGCGATCATCGGATACAGACCCCACTTCGGGATCGCAAGGTAGAACGGGTTGCTGGCCGCTTCAGGATGATGCAGCAACAACGCACCCTGCCCGAAGTAGTTCAAAAGAAGTCCGGGCATCACGAACGCATACCAAGCGACCCGGATCGGGTTGCGTCCGAAGTGGCCCATGTCCGCATACAACGCCTCGGCGCCGGTCACGCACAGCACTACAGCACCGAGAACCAGAAAGCTGTCCGCACCGTGGTGGAGGAAGAAGTTGACGCCGTACCACGGATTGACCGCGCGCAATACCAACGGGTGCTGCACGATGTTGTAGAGACCGACCAGACCGATGCACACGAACCACAGGCACATGACCGGTCCGAACACACTTCCCACGCGCCCCGTGCCGTGCTTCTGGAACCAGAACACGCCCAACAACACGCCCACCGCAACCCAGACAACCCAATGCGACAATGCGGGTGCGGCAACGCGGAGGCCCTCGATCGCGGACAGCGTGGTGATCGATGGCGTGATCACGCCATCGCCGAAAAACAACGCGGCACCCAGCACGGCGGCCAACGCCACCAACTTGCGGGTGCGCGGGTAGTCGCGTGTGGCGCGCTGCGCCAACGCCATCATTGCCATGATGCCGCCTTCGCCCTTGTTGTCGGCGCGCATGATCAAGGTGATGTACTTGAAGGCCACCACGATCACCAGCGTCCATACCACCAGCGACAGCACGCCGAGAATGTTGAACGGATGCGGTGGTATGCCGTGTTCGCCGCTGAAGGCTTCCTGCAGGGTATACAGCGGGCTGGTGCCGATATCGCCGAACACTACACCGATCGCACCGACGACCATCGTCCGCATCGCCTTCTTGCCGGAATCGGAGCCGGCGGTTTCGGCAGGGGTCGTACTCATCACCGCCCCAATGCCGCCCGCAGCGCCTTGCGGATGATCGTCTCGGCGTCGTCACCATCGGCCGAAGCCGCCGCGGCGAGGCGTACGGCTTCGGCTGGCTTGTAGCCGAGCTGTTGCAATGCGGCCTCGGCTTCTCCGCGCGCACCACGCGGCAGCGGCGCGCTTCCCTGCGGCGTGGAGGGTGCAGTCTGCGTAACGCGATCGCGCAGCTCGACCACGATGCGTTCGGCCGTCTTCTTTCCGATGCCGGGTACGCGCGTGAGCGCCGCGATATCGCCGGTCTGCACCAACCGCGCGAACTCGGATGTCGAGACGCCCGAGAGTACGGCGAGCGCGATTCGTGCGCCGATCCCCGAAACCTTCTGCAGGTCGCGGAACAAGACGCGCTCCTCGTCGCGCAGGAAACCGTAGAGCGCGACGGTATCCTCCTTGTGCGCATAGTGCGTCAGCAATAACACTTCGCTGCCGACGTCCGGCAAGTCGTACAGGGTGGACATCGGCACTTCCAGCTCATAACCGACGCCGCCTACCTCGACAAGCACCCATGGCGGACGCTTGACGATCAGTTTGCCACGCAGACGGCCGATCACCGGCGTCGCCCCCACGCCGCGGCAGCAATTCCGGTGCGCGCCTCGCTCGCCCGCAGATGCGCATGGGTAATCGCGAGCGCGAGCGCGTCGGCGGCGTCGGCCTGTATGGGTTCATGCACGTTCAACAAAATGCCGACCATGTGTTGCACCTGCTCCTTTCCGGCATGGCCCCTGCCGACCACCGCTTGCTTGACCGCATTTGGCGCATACTCGCTGACGGACAACCCGTGCCCGACCACTGCGCAAATCGCCGCGCCGCGCGCCTGTCCCAGCTTCAACGCAGAATCGGCATTCTTGGCCATGAACACGCGCTCAATCGCCGCCTCGTGCGGCATCTGCTGATCGATAATATCCCCCAACTCGTCGTAGATCCGTTTCAGGCGCAACGGAAACGTCTCCTCCCCCGCAACCACCAGCGTCGTGCGAAACACGCAACGGAGTTTGCCTGCCGCATCGGCCTCGATGATACCCACTCCGGTTCGCTGGCTACCGGGATCGATGCCAAGGATGCGCAGCGGCGCGGATCCGGCCACGTTCACCCTGCCGGAAGGTCCGCGTTGGAATGCACTGCCTGCACATCATCCAGTTCGTCCAGTCGTGCCAGCAGCCCCTGCACCGCCTCGACCTGATCGGGCGAGATGGGCACGTCGGTTTCGGCGCGCATGGTCACTTCGGCATGATCGGGCTTCAGCCCTGTGGCGGCCATCGCGTCGCGCACGGCCTCGAACGTTTCGGGCGCGGTGATCACGTCGATCTGGCCGTCCTCGGGCCACACCTTGATGTCCTCGGCCCCAGCCATGATCGCGGCGTCAGTGAGTTTCTCTTCATCCACGCTCTTTTCGTAGGACAACACGCCGATTTTGTTGAACAGGTAGGCAACCGAACCGTCGGTGCCGAGGTTTCCGCCGAATTTCGTGAAAGCGTGACGCACGTCGGAAATGGTGCGCTGGCGATTGTCGGTCAGGCACTCGACCAGCACCGCGACACCGCCGGTCGCATAACCCTCGAAGCGCAGTTCCTCGTAGGTAACGCCTGCCAGTTCGCCTGTCGCCTTCTTGATCGCGCGATCGATGTTGTCCTTGGGCATCGACGCCGCCAGCGCCTTGTCGATCGCGCTGCGCAGGCGTGGATTGCCATCCGGGTCGCCACCACCGATGCGCGCGGCCACGGTGATCTCGCGCACCAGCTTGGTGAATATCTGGCCACGCTTGGCATCCTGCGCGTTCTTGCGGCCGGCGATGGAGGGACCTCTGCCCATGGGGGCTCCGTCAATGCTGAAAACCTGAAAGTCTAGGGAAACACTTGGCAATCCGCCACGACTTCGCATCCTCCCCCATGGTTTGCATTCCCCCCACCCGTGCCAAAACGTTGAACGACTCGGTCGCCGCCTCGATTCAAGGGGGTCAACATGCATTTACCGTGTCAGGGCGCAGGCTCGATCGTTTTGACGTGCAATTCGGCCAGCTGTTTGGCGTCGATCGTACTCGGCGCATCGGTCATCAGATCCTGCGCGCTGGTGGTCTTGGGAAAAGCGATTACGTCGCGAATGGCCTCGGTACCACCCACCAGCATCGCCAGCCGGTCAATGCCGAAGGCGATGCCGCCGTGCGGCGGCGCGCCGAACTTCAGGGCATCGAGCAGAAACCCGAACTTGGCGCGGGCCTCGTCCTCGCCGATGCCTAGCAGCCGGAATACCGCGCTCTGCATTTCCGGGCGGTGGATACGAATCGAACCACCGCCCACCTCGGCGCCGTTCAGCACCATGTCGTAGCCGCGACTGGCCGCGTGTGCGGGATCGGCCGCGAGGACCGTGGGATCATCCACCTTTGGTGCAGTGAACGGGTGATGCAACGCAACGTAACGTCGCTCGGCGGCGGAGTATTCGAACATCGGGAAGTCCGTCACCCACAATGGCTTCCATCCCTTTTCGACCAAGCCGCGATCGCGCGCCACCTTGACCCGCAAAGCGCCCATGGAGTCGCTCACCGCTTTCCACTTGCCGGCGCCGAACAACAACGCATCGCCGCTTTGAGCACCGGTGAGTTCGAGGATACGCGTAAGCGTCGTCTCGTCGAGGAACTTGGCGACGGGCGAATTGATGCCTTGCAATCCCTTCGTGGCATCCTCGATCTTCAGCCACGCGAGGCCTTTGGCACCGAACTTCGCGGCGTGCGCGGCGTAGTCATCGAGTTGCTTGCGGGAGAGGTCGTGGCCACCCGGAACCTTCAGCGCAACAACGCGCCCGTCCCGAGCGTTGGCCGGTTCGGCGAATACCTTGAACTCGATCTGCCTCACCGCGCTGGCGATATCGACCAATTCCAGGTCGATGCGCAGATCCGGCTTGTCCGAACCGTAACGACGCATCGCTTCGGCCCAGGTCAGACGCGGAAACGGAGCAGCCAGTTCGATCCCCGCAACTTCCCTGAACACATCGCGGATCATCGCCTCGACACAATCCTGCACATCGTGTTCCTCGACGAACGCAAACTCCATGTCGAGTTGGGTGAACTCCGGCTGGCGGTCGGCGCGCAGGTCCTCGTCGCGGAAACAACGCGCGACCTGGTAGTAGCGATCGAAGCCTGCAATCATCAGGAGCTGTTTGAACAGCTGCGGCGATTGCGGCAACGCGTAGAACTGTCCTGCGTGCACACGCGAAGGAACGAGGTAATCGCGAGCGCCTTCGGGCGTCGCCTTGGTCAGGATCGGCGTCTCGATGTCCATGAAACCACGCGCGTCCAGCCAACGACGCAACGCCTGCACCAAATTGACGCGCGTACGCATCATTTTCTGCATCTCGGGGCGGCGCAGATCTAGATAGCGGTACTTCAGCCGTATCTCCTCATTCGGGTTCTCATGCAATGCGAACGGCAGGCCACGCACGGCGTTCAGCAATTCGATGGATTCGGCCACGACCTCGAAGCGGCCGGTTGGAATTCGGTCGTTGATGTTGCTGCGCAACCGCACGGTGCCGGTAACGCGCAGGCAGTCCTCGTAACCGATCCTGGATGCGATCGCAAACACCGTAGCGTTGTCGGGATCGGCCACGACCTGCACGATACCCTCGTGATCGCGCAGGTCGACGAACACAACGCCGCCATGGTCGCGGCGCGCATCCGCCCAGCCGCACATGGCCACTCGCTGGCCGACGTCCCGTTCCCCGATCAATCCGCAATAGTGGCTACGCATCGACTGCCCGACTCCGCGTGCCTGCGCGCGTGGCAGGCCAAACCGCCAATGCTAAGCGCGACCATGCTGCTGTGCAATCTAAACCGAGCCGCACTCCTGGATCTTCGCACGCAGCAGCATCTTGTCTGCACGTCTCAGGGTCGATTCCAGCGGTTCTTCGGATTCGCGAATCGCCCAGCCCAGCGAAAATACCGCCGGCATGCCATCACGCGAAGCTACGCCAAGCCGCTCTGCCAGTTCGCGCGCAGTGTTTTCGGTCGCGTTCGGCATCACCACCGCGAACTCGTCAGCACCCATCCGCACGACAATGTCGCTCGAACCCGCGTTGTTGTCGAGCAACGTTGCCATCTCGCGCAACAACGCGTCACCGCGAGCCCGACCTTCGCTGGCGTTCAACTGTCGAAAGTAGTCGATGTCGACCACCACGCAACCCCAAACCTGGTCGTGTGCGGCCTGCAGCGCGAAGGCGTCCAGGAATCGGCGAGTGCGGCAACCGGTGAGGGTGTCGCGTTGGTTCTGCTCCCGCAGGCGCGACTCGTAGCGGTGCCGCAAGGTCACATCCTGCGCGGCACCAAGGACATACGGTGTCGGCTCGGCATCCGGGTAGCAGACGAACTGGTACTGCCACACTCTCCGCTCGCCATTGCGCGACACGAAATGCAACACGCCAGCGTCACGCCTGAGGCTATGGGTACGGTTCATGTAGTCGTTCCATGTTTCCTGCGCTTCCTCGGCAATGAAGTCGACGAGCGGCCGTCCGACCATTTCCTCGCGTTCGTAGCCCAGCGCATGCGCCATCGCGGTATTGACCCTGAGCAGGCGTCCGTCCAGATCGTGCATCCAAACCATCGATAGACCCGATTCCACGAGGTCTTCGTAGCGTGTCGCGCAATCGTTCATCGCGTGCTTCATGGCGTTTTCCGCGGACACGTCCCGCACCATCATGACGCGCGCAGGGATATCCTCGTGCAGGAGATTGCCGATATCCGTGAGCGCATCGAACGCCTCACCCGTGGCGCGACGATGGCGCCAGCCGACGCTACCCGGCGGGATGACACGCCCGTCGTCACGCAGATAGGCGCGCAAACGGTCCGCCTCCGCCTCGGTAAACAATTCTGGCAGGTGCATCTGTTGCAAGCTCTGGCGACCATGGCCATAACATTGTTCGGCCGCCGCATTGGCCTTGATGATGCGCAAGCTGGAACTGGCGAATATCACCACCGGTAGCGGATTCTGGTCGAACCACACGCGCTGTTCGTCTGCGCGTCTACGAACCATTCGCTGCAGTTCAAGCTCGTCCGTGATGTTGCGTGCCGACCCGACCAACCCCGTGTTTCTGCCACGCGTGTCGTGTATGGGGTATTTGGAGACCAGGAAAATGCGCTCACCGCCGCCGGCGATCTTTTGTGACTCGCGAAACATTGTGGGCAGGTCGCGATCCAGGCAAACGCGGTCGTTTTCTTCGTAGGCCAGCGCTTCCGCACCGGGCTGGAGTTCGCTATCGGACCGCCCGACCACGTCCGCCGCTCGACGCTCGAGCAGTGCCGCCGCAGCCTCATTGAGGAATCGATAGCGGTGTCCGGCGTCCTTGACAAATACGGGATCGTGGCTGCGCTCGCAAAGCAATTGGGCCAATTCCGTAACCCGGCGCAGGCCAGCGAGGATCAATATCAGCAAAACGCCGGTTCCCGTCAGCGCCAATACCCCGAGCGCCGCCAGCAGGAATCCCACGTTGTCAGCCAGCGCGAGGTTGCCACCAGTTTCCGCCAGTACGGCCAAAAAGACCGCCGGAATCACCAACAACGCGATCCCGAGCCATCCGTGCCAGCGCAGCGATGCACGTGCGCCTGGAATGGCTGCGAGAATGCCGAGTTGTCCCCTGTTTGCCGCCACGACGCCTCCTTGAGCGCGATCCGTGCACCGCGACCATTGCGATGCCGGAGCGTCTGGTGCAAGAGGCGTGCTCGCACGTGCACCGTCCATGCTCGCGTGACAGTTGTTGACCAGATGAACAACTGATTGTTGACGCGCGTCTCATACCGGGACGCATAGCGGCACATTCTGACGCTGCAAAAGTGCTCCGGTTGGCCCCCACGTAGGTGTCACCCCCGTTCCCGTCTGCTCGCAAATCGAAGCGCGCCGGGGCAGACAGGCTGCTTGTATGTCAAACCACCGCAACGAGGAATTGCGAACGAACAGGGTGGTTCCAGCGAGCGGATAAAGAGCGCGTTGGGAAGCATTCGCGCAGAAACCGATCAAAGAGTCCTAGGTCCGCATCAGGGTCGATTTTCCGAACAGGCTTTCCACGAGATCCACCACCAGTTCGGCGGTGCGATTGCGTTCGTCCAGCGCCGGATTCAACTCCATGATGTCAAGCGAAGCCGCCAATCCCGTATCCGCGATCATCTCCATGCAAAGCTGCGCCTCACGGTAGCTCGGACCGCCCAGCACCGTGGTCCCGACCGCCGGCGCGATCGACGGGTCGAGGAAATCGACGTCGAAACTGACATGCAGGTGGGTGTTCCGGTCGAGGCCTCCCAGCGATTCCTCCATGACCCGCTTCATCCCGACCTCATCGATGTAGCGCATGTCAAAGATTTCGAGACCCGCCTGGTGGACCAGCCTCTTCTCGTTCGGATCGACCGAGCGGATGCCGATCTGGCGAATCATGTCGGCCGTGAGCGCAGAGACCGTGCCGTTCATCTCGGTCAGCTCGCGCGGACCGAGCCCGCAAAGGCACGCGACGGGCATGCCGTGGATGTTGCCCGAGGGGCTGATTTCGGAGGTGTTGAAATCGGAGTGGGCATCCAGCCAGAACACACGCAGTTTGCGATCGCGTTCCCGGCAATACCGGGCGACCGCGCTGATCGAGCCGATGCCCAAGCAATGATCGCCGCCCATCAGGATCGGCATCCGACCGCCCTCGAGCTCGGCCAGTTCGGCCTGCATCACTGCCTGGTTCCAGGCGACGACTTCATCAAAATGCCGGTAACCATCGTGCGGGGGCTGCCACGGATTGGGCGGCCCGGAAACATTGCCGCGATCGACGACATCAAGCCCGCGCGCCGCAAGCGCCTCAGGCAATCCGGCCACACGCAAGGCCTCCGGACCCATCGAAGAGCCGCGATCCGACGCGCCGATGTCGGTGGGCGCGCCGATCAGGGAAATCGATTTTGCCTTGGTCACCACGTTCCGTCACCCGAAGCTTGCGCTCGAACACACAAGCATAACCGGCGGTCACGGCTGCCACCACCCGCAGCGTTACGTTGACCCGATCGCCACGTCCAGCGCCACAACCAGCGCCGTGACGGCGACTTCGACCGCAGCTCGCTCGCGGCACGGAGCGCGCCCGGAAAGCAGCTTGTCCAGATCGCGGGCCATGTTGCCGATAGCATCGAGCCCATAACACGGCGCCGACCCCGACAGCTTGTGCGCAACATCTCGCAGGCGCTGCCACGGCGCTTCATCGCCAGCGTTGGCGCAATCGTTCCAGGCGGCAGCCAGCGCCGCGCGGCGCTCGGGCAACTCTTGCATAAAATGCCGGCGCAGCGCCTCGATTTGCGCCTGGAACGCCACTTCGCGAGGATCCAATTCAGCCGCCATCGCTCATCTGTCCGTACCGCCGGGGTATCCGTGTGATGCCGGCAGTCTGACTCGAACAGACGACCTACCGCTTACAAGGCGGTTGCTCTACCAACTGAGCTATGCCGGCACGCCGGCGCCATCATCGCACGACGCGATAACGGGGATCAAAAGCAATCGATTGATTTCGATTGCAGGTCGTTGCGGCCGGGCAGCCACGCCTGCCAGTCGAACGCGCTGCCTGTCGGCGTCGCGTAATCCAGCCAGTATGCGGGCTCGGTGTCGACGCGTTGCTCGACCTTGGCTGGGAACCCTTTTTCCAACAGCGTCGCAACGCGCTTGTTCGCATTGCCTTCGTCGTTGAACAAGCCGAGCGAGATCGTGTTCTGGGAATCGCCCGCGGTGACGACGTAGTAATCGTGGATGTCCTTGGCAGAGAGCTGGCGCGCGTCGTCCAGCGCCGCCTCGCGGCTTGCTGCCGCGGGCAGGTAGACCCAGTAGCCGTGCGAACGGCTCACCTGTTCCTCGCGATACTGGATGCGGGCAACGTGTGGCGACAGGGTTTGCATCGCAGCACGCATGTCGACGGTGGTCATGAAAGGGCCGAGGGTCATGCAGGAATCCGAGGTAAGCGGTGCGGCGGTCGACGCAACGGATGGCGCAAGGGACATTGCGCTGGCTGCCGACCCGGCACGACCCATGGCCTTCGTCCTCTCCGACCACAGACGCAACTCGGGTACGCCGGGATCCGTTGCCGGCGGGAACGACGCCGCGGGCGCACGGCCGAACAGCAGCCACGCGCCTGCACCAACGTTAAGCGCCAGCAGCAACAGGAACAAGAGGCGAACGAACATCAGGCTCCCATGAATGGCATTGCGACCGTCGCGTGTTGGGGATTCTACGTCGCATGTTCCATATCTCGCACTTTGGCCCATACCGCCAGCCCATGCAGTACAGCGTATTCGAGTACCTCCACGACAAACCCGTCGCGTGCCAGCCACTCTGCTAACGGATCCGCCCAGCCACCATGCAGCCAGACAGGCGCCTCACCGAACACTGCTCTCTGGCGTGTCGCAAACCATTCGACCAACGCGCCCGCCGCAGCCCAGCACCCTGCCCGCAACGCGGCCGCCGTATCGTCACCGCCATGGCCATGGAACGCATCCGGATTGGTGTCGGCGATCGCCGTGTCGCTGTCCAAGGCTTCCAGCATTCGCGTTGGCGACAGCGCAGTCAGGCCCGCTGCGTGGTCGCCGTCTGCGGCGATGGCATCCAGCGTCAAAGCGGTACCGCAGCCGACCACCATGCCCGTGCCGGCCGCCCGCGCACGCACGGCCACCATGGAAAGAAAACGGTCGATGCCGAGCCGTTCCGGTTTCGCGTAACGATTGCGAACACCACAAGCCTGGCGAGGCGAACGCAGCCATTCCACCCGAATGCTTGGGCCACTCGGCAGACACTCCTGCAAAACCTTGTTACACGTCGCCGGAGCCACCGACGCCACCAGGATGCGATCCGGCCGTGGCCAGGCATCCAACACGCCGCGCAATGCCGGGGCGAAATCGCGTCCTGCCCAATCCAGCGCAGCAATGTCGATCAGCGCGGTCCGTTCCAGGCGAGCCAGCTTTGCGCGCGAGTTGCCGAGATCCAGCAACCATGTTTCCATTGGCCACACGCTCACGCTGGTCGCACCGTCACTTCGCCACTATCGATGCTGCACAGCCCCGCCGCGGTGCGCACCCGCAAGGCCCCACGCGCATCGACGCCCTCAGCAATCCCATCATCGAAGTGGCCGCGCGCTTGCTCAATGCGGACGCGGCGCCCGGCCAGTGCGTCGCGTGCTGCCCATGTTTCCGCAAAGGCGGAAAATCCGGATTGGTCGAACGCCTCCAGTTCCACGGCCAGCCGCGCGATCAACGCACCCGCCAGTTCATTGCGCGTCGGCACTGCGCCACCGCACAGCTCGGTCAAGTCCACACTCGGCTTATCCAGCGTGCGGCGCATTACCTCGGGCAGATACATGTTGATCCCGATTCCGATGATCGCGTAGCACGGCCCCATGAACTCACCACCCAGTTCGACCAGAATACCGCCGAGTTTCGCACCGTGGTGCACCAGGTCGTTCGGCCACTTCAGGGCGACACCCCCGACACCGCAGGACTCCAGCGCCCGGACCGCGGCGATGCCCACGGCTAGCGACAGCCCAGATAGCGCCGCGTAGCTGCCGTTGAAACGTTTCAGACAGGAAAACTGGAGATTGCTGGCCGGGGGCGAAAGCCACTGCCGGCCACGCCGACCGCGCCCTGCCTGTTGCCAGTCTGCGAACACGAAGGACAGGTCGGGCAAGCTCGCCGCCCGCCGTGCCAGTTCGTTGGAGGTCGAATCGAGTCGCCAATGGTTTTCGATCTGGCCGACCTGGCGCCGCAGCGCAGAGGACAGGTCCGCGCGGATCTGTTCCACGTCCAGCAGGTCGAGTCGCCTCTGAAGCCGGTAGCCGCGCGCATCCGACATCACTTCGAGACCGGCGTGCCGCAACACGTCGATCTGTTTCCAGACCGCAGCCCGCGAAATGCCCAGCCGCCGGGCCAGATCCGGTCCGGCGAGCGAAGCTCCGGAAGCCAGCAGATGCACCACTGATGGCATCGCCGACGGCGTCAAACCGGACACCACGAGGGTCTGTGGCGACCGCTGGAGGGATGTGTCAATATGGGCATCCGGCATGCGCTGTCTCGGGGGCTGTCATGAAACACCTGTCGTTGTTGCTGACGGCGTTGATTTTGGGGGCGTTGCCGCTCGTTGCGGCAGCGCTTGATTATGGCCCGAATCGCCCGCTGCTTGCTTCAGAAAACGGTGCGCCGCAGCTACCCGACGCGCAGGCGCATACCGCGCCAACGGGCGCGATGCCGAAACTCGACGTTGCTGAAGCCAGCGAGGATGATTCTTCCGGTACCCCGCCAGCGATGCCCCACGCCGGGTCCACGCCAGCGCCATCGAACGCAGCACGGCCCATCCACCGGACATCGGCAAGCAACAAGCCCCGCGGCGGGACGGCCAAGCCTACGACTGCTCCCAGCTCCGCATCTTGGCAGTCACTGCTCCCGGGTTCCATCCAGTAACCAGCCTCCGGACTCACGTTTCTGTGATGCTCACGTGGAAGCACGCGCCGCCCAGTTCGGCGGAGCGATCCACCTGCAGTGTGCCGCTATACGAACGCACGATGTCCTCGACGATGGCAAGCCCGATGCCGTGACCCTGCACGCGCTCGTCGCCACGCACACCCCGTTGCAGCACCTGCTCCAATTGTTCTGGCGGAATCCCGGGGCCGTCGTCTTCGACACGGATGTCCAGGCCGAGGCGCCATGCCCTTGGATTTTCCGGGGCAAGTTTCTTCACACTCAACAGTACACGGTGATTGGCCCACTTGAACGCGTTCTCCAGCAGGTTGCCAAGCAACTCCAGCAAGTCACCTTCTTCGCCGAAGAAATTCGTGCCCTCGTCGATATCGAACTCGCACAGGACTTTCTTGCCGGCATACACGCGTTCCAGGCTGCGCACGACCGCCTCGGCGTGATTTTGCACCGGGATCGGCGCGGCAAAGGTGGAATGGCCTGACATCTTGGCGCGCGCGAGCTGGTACGCGACGATCTGGTCCATGTGCTGCACCTGCGACATGAGTTCATCGCGGATATCCGCTTCGCTGTCGCCTGATTCCAACCGAGATCGCGCCACCGCCAGCGGCGTCTTGAGGCTGTGCGCCAGGTCATCGAGCGTGTTGCGGTACCGCTTCAGGTGTTCGCGTTCACTCTCGATGAAGCGGTTCAGGCCACGCGTCAACACCGACACCTCACGTGGATAGGGTCCACCCAGCCTCTCGGCGTTGCCGCGCTCGATTCTGGCGAGGTCTCGCGCCACGCGTCTCAGCGGCGAGAGGCTCCAGCGCAATAGAATCTGTTGCAACACCAGCAATGCCAACCCGAGTGCGCCCAGCCAGCCGAACAGGGTGCGCCGATACGCCGCCAGCCCGGCCTGGTATAACCCTTCGTTTTCGGCGATATAGACCGTGAGTCGATAGCCGCTATGGTCCTGCAGCACCCAGTCGACGCCTTGGCTCAGCACGTACAACTGGCCGGCCTGGGTTGCGACCGGCCCTGCGAAACGGGTGACGCCAGGCACCAGCAACTGGTGAAACGGCAGATCGCGGCCTAGCGCCGAGGGCGATTCCCAGGGGGGGCCGTCCTGGCCCACGATCACAGCGTAAAGACCCGAGCCTGGGCGCAGGAAATCCGGATTTGGCGGTGCCGAGTCCGGCGGAATCATCCGATTGGAACGCGCACTGAAATCAATCCCGGCGAGATAGGTATAGGCATAACTTTGCAGTCGCGCGCGCATTCCCGCCAACGCCGCCTGACCATAGGCACGATCCAGTGCGAAACCGGTGACGCCCAGGAATCCGATCAGCACCAGCAGGGTGGCAATCGTCGACCGCGAGACCAGTGAAAGAGGTCTGCGCGAAGTGATGTCCTCTGAAGCCATCCGGCCTTGGCCCTTGCGCGGTCACACCCGCGATCATGATCGCCGTGTGTGGCGTATTCGTGCAACTCGGAGCGGCGGGACGAGCAGCTTATTCTTCGGCAACCGTCTCGTCGCGTGCAATGGCGAAACGATAGCCACGTCCGCGCACGGTTTCGATCGGCTTCAAACTGCTTTCAGGATCGAGTTTGCGCCGCAGACGGCCGATGAACACTTCAAGAACGTTGGAATCGCGATCGAAATCCTGCTGGTAGATGTGTTCGGTCAGGTCGGCTTTCGATACCAGTTCGCCAGCGTGAAGCATCAGGTACTCGAGCACCTTGTACTCGTAGCTGGTCAGGTCGGTGGGCCTGCCCTCTACCGTCACCGTCTGCGCGGTGGTATCGAGGCGCACCGGCCCGCATGACAACACCGGCTTGGCCCAACCCGATGCACGGCGCACCAGCGCGTTGATGCGCGCAAGCAGTTCCTCGACGTGGAACGGCTTGACGAGATAATCGTCGGCGCCGAATTTCAGTCCTTCCACCTTGTCCTGCCAGGATGAGCGCGCGGTCAGGATCAGAATCGGATAGCTGTGGCCTTCCTTGCGCAGGATCTCGACGAGTTCCATACCGGAAAGCTTCGGCAGACCGAGATCCACGATCGCGAGATCGAACGGGACCTCGCGACCGAGATACAGACCTTCCTCGCCGTCGGCCGCGGCATCCACCGCGAATCCGTCGCGTTTCAGGCGTGCGGCCAGCGTCTCGCGCAAAGGCGCTTCGTCTTCCACCAAAAGGATTCGCATCAGTGCCCTCCTTGATCGGAATCGGGTTTGTTGGGCTCGGTCTGTGACCGCGGCCTGGAATGCAACTGCATCACGCGCACCTGACCCTGCGGGGTCAGTACCTTGACGCGATAAACCTTGGCCTGACCGCGCTGGATCGTATCTGCCGCAAGGATATGTCCGCGCGTCTGGTGCTGCACCTGCCTGACGGCCTGCTCGAGGCTGGCTGGCCGGGGTGGCGGTGGCGGCGGTTTGCGCGCGAATGCAGTCGCGGCGCACAGCCACATCGTGCCCGCCAGCACCAATGGAGTTACCCGGAATTTCATGGCTACCCATACGAATTCATGCGGATCTCCCCAACGATCATGCGGTGACGCATTGAATTCGTGCTGAACACCCTGTAAGTACGGCCCGGAACGCCCACGGGCCGTGAGGCCGTCGCCCGTGTTATGCCATCTTGCGGGCAGCGAGAATGCCAACCTGCTGCAGCGCCGCCTCGACGGCCTCCCAGCCTGCCCCGGCCGCCTGCGTGCGCTCCGATAGGAGCCTGCGGAAGGCCTTGCCGCCGGGCTCGCCGTGGTACAGGCCGAGCACGTGCCGCGTGATCGAGGCAAGCCTGACGCCGCGCGCGCGCTCGGCCTCGGCGTACGGCGCCAGGCGGCGGAGTACGCTCGCGCGCTTGGGTTCTTCACCATCGAACAACGCCGCATCGATGCAAGCCAGCGCGTATGGATCGTGGTAGGCAAGCCGGCCCAGCATGACGCCATCGACATGCCGCAGATGTTCATGCACGGCCTCCGGCCCTTCGATGCCGCCATTGAGTATCACCGTGAGGTCGGGAAATTCCCGTTTCAGGCGGTACACGCGCGGATAGTTGAGCGGCGGCACATCACGATTCTGCTTTGGCGAGAGCCCCTGCAGCCACGCCTTGCGAGCATGGACGATCAATACTCGCACACCGGCGTCGAACATGCCGGCCGCGAACGCGAACAGGTCTGCGTCGTCGTCCTGGTCGTCGACGCCTATGCGGCACTTGACTGTCACCGGCACCGCGACCGCTTCGCGCATCGCACGCACGCAATCTGCAACCAGTCCTGGTTCGCGCATCAGGCAGGCGCCGAAGCGACCCGACTGCACGCGGTCCGAAGGACAACCAACATTGAGGTTGACTTCGTCGTAGCCGGCCTCGGCGCCGTGGCGTGCTGCCGACGCCAGCTCCACCGGATCCGCGCCGCCCAATTGCAATGCCAAAGGGTGTTCCCGGCCGTCGTACTCCAGCAAACGCGCGCGTTGCCCGCGGACCAGCGCCGCAGCGGTCACCATTTCGGTATACAGCCGTGCGTGTGGCGCCAGCAGGCGATGGAAGTACCGGCAATGCCGGTCTGTCCAATCCATCATCGGTGCCACGCACAGGCGCCAAGGGTTCAGAGCTTGCACGTCCATACGCACATGATAGAGAACTCCACGCAGCCACCACAGCAAATGCTTAACGCCGCGTCGCCTAGACTCCCACCCCGTTCCGCTCGAGCCCGCCGATGAAAACGCTCACGTCAACCTGCCTGATCACCGCGCTTGCCACCCTGATGCTGGGGGCGTGCAATCAAGAGCCGGCCGAGACGTCGTCCGCTCCCGCCAGCTCAGCATCTGCTGACACCAGCACGTCCGCGCCGATCATTGCGGCCGCGCCGGCCAGCGCGGGCACCGCGGGACTCCCGGTCGATCACGCCGCCACGAAACATTACAAGATCGCGATCACGCTGCCGACTCTGCCGTCCGACGAGAAGCCACTCGCCGGTGCATTGCGCACGACAGCCGACAATGCCAAGCGCGAGTTCTTGAAGGCACTCCCCGACCCGGCCGACATGCCCGAATTCGCCAATCGCCAATTCGAGCTGCTGCTCGACTTCAGGATCGCAGCGGATACGCCAGCCTTCACCAGTGTGCGCGAGACCGGCATGCAGGACACTGGCGGCGCGCATCCGATCCCAGTCCAGGCCTCCTTTGTGTTCGATCGCAAGGCCGGCAAACTGATCGCGTTGGACGACCTGTTCGCCGACGCCGATACGGCGCGCAAGACGCTGGCCAATTTCGCCCATGACACGCTGCTGAAGAAGTTCTCGAACGATGCGCCCAAACCGGGCGAGGGCGCCTCGCCGAATGCAATCCGTGAGTGGAAATCGAACATGGTGCAAATGCTCAACGATGGCACCAAACCCACCTCGGTCAACTATTCGGTATTCGTGGTGCGAGCTGGTGACAAAGCGGGTGCCTCCAGCCCGGGGCTTACGTTGATTTTCCCGCCCTACCAAGTCGCTCCCTACGTCTACGGCGCCCAGACGGTGGAGGTACCGGCGAACGTGTTCGCGAAATTCCTGAAACCCGGATATCGGAGCGACTTCGCCACGCTTTGAGGCGGCCCCACGACCAAGGCTTGCGCAACGAGCCAAGAGCACCTGCTCTGACTGGCGCGCCGAGGGAGGTAGTCAGAACGGAAGCAACCACAAGGACGCTTGTCCTTGAAGCGGGCTGTCGAACGCCACCGTCAGACAAGCGTAGCGGACTCAACTGACCGACATCGACGTGGCGGGGGCATGTACGCATGCATGCCACTGCCACGTCACGGTGCATCAGGATCGGAAACGCGATGTGAGACTGAGCTCCACTCCACGCCGGCGAGGTCATTCCCCGGCTCGGATTTCGCCATGAAGCTGTCCGCATCCACAAATGGACGCAGGTAAACGCGAATCAACCAGCGACGCCAAGCGCGGTCACGGGCGTCGAATACCTGCGTTATTCGCGTTCATCCACGGACTGTGCGCATGCAATCAGATTGAACGGATCAGCGTGAAATTGTGAACTTGCCGAAATCGACGCCAATGTTCCAACCCGTGCCGGTGCCGCTGAGGGCGAGTGAGACGTTGCCCTTGGTCATTACGGTCCCTCGCGCGGAAGCGGCCGCGCCCGCGTGGGCTTCGCCGACCGCGTAGGTGCCGAGGATGCTGTCGATGTTGAAGATACCCGAAAACTTGCCGACCCCTTCGATGCGGGATTTGCCGATGGTCAGGCCACCGCCCTTGCTGCGCAAATGGACTTTCATGTGTTGGCCGTTGCTGCAGGTGACGTCACCCGTGCCACTGGCAGTCTTGTAAAACGCGGACCATCCGTGGAGCTCGAAGTGCATCTTGCAACTGACCTCGTTCGCAGCGCTGGCATTGCCTGCGTACAGCAGCGGAGCGCCGGCGAGCAACGCGACAAGCGCGAAGGTACGTGCGGTTTGCATGGAGATTCTCCTTGGGTCGAGCGGAATACAACACGCGCATTCTCGCGCGCCACGGGCCTCGCCGTCATCTGACATGACGCCGACCATTCAGGTTGAGCCGGGATCGCGGTTTAGCTCGTCTATGTTACTTGTTTGAATTTACTTGATATTTCAGGCAAGACACGCGGATCAATCCAGCGCATGTCCGAACTGCGCCTTGAATTCGGCCGCGAATTCTGCAACGTCGAAATGCTGGTTCTGGGTACCCGGGTGTGCGATCTTGAGCGCTCCCATCAGCGAGGCCACACGCCCGACGTTCGGCCAATCCAGACCACGCAAGATCCCGTGGATCAACCCCGCGCGGTACGCGTCACCGCAACCGGTTGGATCGACCACGTCGCGCGGCTTTGCCGCGGGGATGCCGTGGATCGTTCCACCCGCGTGAATCGTCGAACCTTCCGCCCCATGCGTCACGATGTAGGCCTTTGCCCGGCCAGCTATGTCGGCTTCCGACCAACCGGTGCGCTCGGACAGCAGGCTAGCTTCGTAGCTGTTCACGGCGACGTAATCGGCCTGTTCGATGAACTTGCGGAATTCCTCGCCCGAAAACAACGGCATGGCCTGGCCAGGATCGAAGATGAAGGGCGTGCCGCGTGAGGCGAATTCGGCCGCGTGTTGAAGCATCCCCTCGCGTCCATCCGGCGCAACGATGCCGATGGCAACGTCAGCCACGTCGACCACATGATTGTTCTGGCTGAAATTCATTGCGCCAGGATGAAACCCCCAGATCTGATTGTTGTCCTGATCGGTAATGACGAAACCCTGAGCGGTGAACGCATCCGGTAGCTCGCGCACTTGGTCGAGCCGAATGCCCTGCTGTT
Organism: Rhodanobacteraceae bacterium; assembly: GCA_050737995.1. Lineage (GTDB taxonomy): Bacteria > Pseudomonadota > Gammaproteobacteria > Xanthomonadales > Rhodanobacteraceae > 66-474. The sequence goes on along the minus strand of JBOHYR010000066.1, from coordinate 66,571 downwards.
CGAACCACTCGCGGTATGGCGCAAAATCCTGCCCGACCGTTGCCATCGGGACCGGATCGCCGCCGAGCAACTTCAGATTGTAGGCGATGTTGCCCGCGCAGCCACCGAACTCCCGTCGCATCTGCGGCACCAGGAAAGACACGTTCAGCATGTGCACCTTGTCCGGCAGGATGTGGTTCTTGAAGCGATCCTCGAACACCATGATGGTGTCGTAGGCCATGGAGCCACAGATCAGCGCAGCAGACATCGGTTCGGTTCCTTTTTTCAGCCACGATCCCCTGATCGTAACGGTTGCGTTGCACGGTTTCGAGTTCCGTCACCCTCTCGCTAGCGCAAAGGTTGGCGTATCGGCGTTTTTTGGCGATTCCTACCTTGCGCGGCATGCCCCCACTGACTAGACTGGCGCGTTCTGCCCCACTCGCCTGACATCACAGGCCCGCACTGTCGGCTCGCGCATGTTCAAATTGTTCCGCGGCATCTTTTCCAACGACCTTTCGATCGACCTTGGTACCGCGAACACGCTGATCTATGTGCGCGACCAAGGCATCGTGCTCAACGAACCCTCGGTGGTTGCGATCCGGCAGGATCGCGGCCCGGGCGGCCCGCGCGCAGTCGCCGCGGTCGGCAACGAGGCCAAAATGATGCTGGGCCGCACGCCCGGTAACATCGTCACGGTACGGCCGATGAAGGATGGCGTGATCGCCGACTTCACCATGACCGAGGCGATGCTGCAGCACTTCATCAAGCAGGTGCACAAGACGCGCTTCCTGCGTCCCAGCCCGCGCGTGCTGGTGTGTGTACCGTGCGGCTCGACCCAGGTCGAGCGCCGCGCCATCAAGGAATCGGCTGAAGGTGCCGGTGCGCGCGACGTGTTCCTGATCGAGGAACCGATGGCCGCCGCGATCGGCGCCGGCATCCCGGTACACGAAGCGCGAGGCTCGATGGTGCTGGACATCGGCGGCGGCACCTCGGAGGTCGCGGTGATGTCGCTCAACGGGATCGTCTATTCGCAGTCTGTGCGGATCGGTGGTGATCGCTTCGACGAGGCCATCATCAACTACGTGCGTCGCAGCAACGGCACCCTGATCGGCGAGCCCACCGCGGAGCGGATCAAGATCGAGGTCGGCTGCGCCGTCGCGCAGAAGGAAGTGCGCAGCATGGAGGTTTCCGGGCGCAACCTCGCCGAGGGCGTGCCGCGTATGTTCACCATCACCTCCAACGACGCGCTGGAGGCGCTGCACGAGCCGTTGCACGGCATTGTCGCGGCGGTGAGGTCGGCGCTGGAACAGACGCCGCCAGAACTGTGCTCGGACGTACAGGAGCGCGGCATCATGCTGACCGGCGGCGGCGCCCTGCTGCGCGACATCGACAAGCTGATTTCCAAGGAAACCGGCCTGTACGTGCAGGTCGCTGAGGACCCGCTGACCTGCGTCGCGCGAGGCGGCGGCCGGGCGCTTGAACTGATCGACATGCATGGCAACGATTTCTTTGCGAGTGAGTGATGCGTTCTTCCGTGAACGCTGCTTCGGACGGTGTACGACAGACTTGCAATGCCCCGCTGTCTTCAGCTCAAGAACAGCCGTCCATGGCCTGACTTTTCGCGACAGGCCCTTTCGAGCGTGACTGTTGTCAAAAACCCCACGGGCCGCACATTCTTTGTCAGCCGTGGCGGCACGCGACGCTGACTATTGTTAGTCTGTAGACCTCGCTTCGCCCCGCCCGTACCGCCATGGCGCTTCCGCAAAAGGAATCCACTCCGATCTTCTCGGATGCGACCGCGGGCACTCTGCGCCTGATCGTCTATCTCGCGCTCGCCGCGGTGCTGATGGTGCTGGACCACCGCAATGGCTGGCTACATCGGGCGCGCTACGCCACCGCAGCCGCAATCGTGCCGATCTACAAGCTCGCGGCGGCGCCGGCAGACTGGATCCACGCTACCAGCATCGCGTTCACGGAGCGCAAAACACTGATCGACGAAAATCGGCAACTGCGCGAAGGCCTGCTGTTGGCCGAAGCGCGGCTCAACCGCATGAACGCGGTCACGCACCAGAACGTGCGCCTGAAGCATCTGCTGGACACACAACACCTGCTGGGCATGCACGCGCAACTGGCACGTCTCATCGATGTGCAATTGGGTCCCACCCGCGACCGGGTGATGCTGAACGTCGGCGCGCGGGAAGGCGTTCACACAGGTCAGGTCGTGATCGATTCGCACGGCGTGATGGGCCAGATTGTCGAAACCCTGCCGCACGCTTCGATCGCGATGCTGGTGATCGATCCCGATCATTCGGTACCCGTCGCCGTCTCGCGCACGGGCTTGCGAGGAGTCGCACACGGCACCGGCGATACGAGTGAACTCGTAGTGCCCAACTTGCCGCTGTCCTCGGACGTGAAGCCCGGTGACCAATTGGTCACCTCGGGGCTCGGCGGGCGCTTTCCGGCAGGGTTTCCCGTGGGCACGATCACCCGGCTCGAACGCGATCCATCGGGCATGTTCCTGCAGGCGTTCGTGAAGCCCGCGGCCGAACTCGATCGCAGCGGCGAGGTGCTGCTGTTACGCGACCAGCCGGACCCGGTTGGCCCCCCTGCGCCAGCACCACAGGTCGGGCCGCCGGATTCGCTCGCGCCGACAGCCACCACGTCCGGGCCTCCCGCCGCACCTGCCGGAGCCGGGCATTGAACCGCGTGCGTGCGCAAGGGTGGACGTTCTGGATCGGCATCGCACTGGCGCTGCTGCTGATGCTGATGCCGCTGCCGGCGCTGATCCAGCCGTTGAAGCCGTACTGGCCTGCGCTGGTACTCGTTTACTGGGCGCTGGAGGCGACCGACCGGGTGAGTGTCGGTCTTGCGTTCGGCGTCGGCCTCGCCGCCGATCTCCTGAATGGAGCGTTGCTGGGCGATCAGGCGCTCAGACTGGCCGTACTGGTGTTCATCGTGCTGCGTTTCCGGTCGCGTCTGCGCTTCTTCCCGATGTGGCAACAGGCGCTGGCTGTGTGGCTGCTGCTGCTCAACAACCACGTGCTGCAGGCGCTGATCCGCGCGTTTGCGGGTGACTCCCCGATGCCCGCGTTGTCCTGGCTCGCGCCGGAAGTCGGCGCAGCCATCTGGCCGTTCGTGTTCCTGCTGCTTGACGACGTCAACACCCGCCTGCGCGGCAAGGGCGCGAAGGCGACATGAACCGGCGCGACGAGCTGCGGGACGAAGGCGCGCAGCGTGCGCGTTTCGGACGGCGCGCACTGGCAGGCTTCGCGATCATGCTGGCGCTGCTGATGGTGGTCGGCGGGCGCTTCGTGTATCTGCAAGTGTTCGAACACGCGGAATACTCGACCCGCGCCAAGGCCAACCGGGTACGCCTGCGGCATCTGCCGCCGCCGCGTGGACTGATTTACGACCGCGACGGCAAGTTGCTCGCCGACAACGTGCCCGCATTCCGGCTGGACGTCATACCGGACAAGATCCGGCACATGGACGCGATGCTGGACAAGCTGTCTGCGATCGTGCCCCTGACCGGTGACGACATCCGCCGCTTCAAGCAGAGCCTCAAGCAACACCGGCCGTTCGATCAGGTGCCGCTGAAATTTCACCTTACCGAAAGCGAACGCGACCGCTTTGCGGTCAACCAGTGGCAGTTTCCGGGTGTCAGTATCGACCCGTACCTGACGCGAAATTATCCTTATGGCCCGGAGTTCGCGCATGTCGTGGGATACGTCGGCCGCATCGACGAGAAGGACCTCCAACGGCTCGACCCCGATCGTTACGCCGGCACCACCCATATCGGCAAGACCGGGCTGGAAAAGGAATACGAGAGCCTTCTGCACGGCACGCCCGGCTACGAGTTGGTGGAAGTCAACGCCGAACAGCGGCCGTTGCGTGTATTGCAGCGGGTGCCGGCCAAACCCGGCAAGAATCTTTACCTGACCATTGATGAGCGCCTGCAACGGGCAACGTTCGCGGCATTCGACGGGCAAACGGGCGCTGCGGTCGCGATCGATCCGCGCAACGGCGACGTCCTCGCAATGGTGACCGTCCCGAGCTTCGATCCCAACCTGTTCGTCAACGGCATCAGCCAGGCCGACTATTCCGCGCTGCTCGACAACCCCGAGAAACCCTTGCTCAACCGCGCAATGCGCGGCGGCTATCCACCGGGGTCCACGGTCAAACCTTTCCTTGGACTTGGTGGCGTCGAACTCGGCCTGCGCAAGCCCTCCGACACGGTGCTGTCCACCGGTACGTTTTACATTCCAGGCTCGTCGCGCGGTTATCGCGACGACCAGCGCTATGGCGCCGGTCGCGTCGATCTGGTCCAGGCCATTACGCAATCGGTCAACACCTATTTCTATTCGCTGGCGCTCAAGATGGGCATCCAGCGCCTCGACCGATGGATGGCCAAATTCGGTTTCGGAAGTCCGACCGGCATCGACCTGCCCGATGAAACCGGTGGCGTGCTGCCTTCGCCCGAATGGAAGCGCAAGACCTTCGACAAGCCGTGGTATCCAGGCGAAACGGTGATCACGGGCATCGGTCAAGGCTATTGGATGGTGACGCCGCTGCAAATGGCGCATGCGCTGGCGTCGATGGCCGACGGCGGCCTCGCGCGCACCCCGCACCTGCTCGCCGCGACCAGCGACGGACTGAAGTCGTCGGAGATTCCGTACAGGCAACCGCCACCTGTGCAAATCACCCACGATCCCGCCGATCTCGCCGCGGTCAAGCAGGGCATGCTTGGGGTGATGTACAGCCCGCTCGGTACGGCTTTCAGGGCCGGCATCGGCGTCGGCTTCCCGTACCAGATCGCGGGAAAAACCGGCACCGCGGAACGCTACTCGCGCACCAGCAACGCCTACAACACCGACAAGAATCTCGAGTACCTCGCCAAGCGGCATCGTGCCTGGTTCATCTGCTACGCACCTGCCGAACATCCGCAGATCGCGATCGCGGTGGTGCTGGAACACGGCGCTTGGGGCGGCAGCGCGGCGGCGCCGATCGCCCGCAAGATACTGGATCAGTGGCTGGTCGACACCCCTCCCTCGGAACGCCCGCCACTGCCGGTAACCGCCGGAACACAGCCATCCACGGTCGGGGAGCCGGGCTCGCCATGAACACCCTGGTAGCCAGCGTTGGTGGACGCGCCATGCGGATCGGGCGCCGGATTTTCTCGCGCCCCCGCATCGATCTGCCCCTCGCCATTGCGCTGCTGATCCTCGCCGCGATCGGACTGACAGTGCTGTACAGCGCCAGCAATCTCGACACGAGCATGCTGATCGGGCAAGCCGTGCGTTTCCTTATCGGCGCGGCATTGCTCGTCGCGGTGTCGCGCATTCCGCCGTCGCTGCTGCGCGCCTGGACACCATGGTTCTACGTGCTCGGCGTCCTGCTGCTGGTGGTGGTGAAGGTATTGGGCGAAGGCCAGGGCGCGAACCGCTGGCTGGACATCGGCGTTATCCGCTTCCAGCCGTCCGAGCTGATGAAGCTGGCAATGCCGATGATGATCGCGTGGTACCTGCACCCGCGTCCGCTGCCTCCACGCTGGCGCGACATCTTCGCGATTGCAATCCTCGTCGGGCTGCCCGTGTTGCTGATTGTCAAGCAACCCGACCTCGGCACCGCGCTGCTGGTCGCCGCGTCTGGGGTGTTCGTGCTGTTTCTCGCGGGGCTGCAATGGTGGAAGATCGGCGCGATGCTGGCCGCGCTCGCGGCCGCCGCACCGGTGGCATGGCACTTCCTGCACGGCTACTTCCTGCACGGTTATCAGCGCCAACGCGTGCTGACCTTCCTCCACCCGGAAAGCGACCCGCTGGGTAGCGGTTGGCACATCCTGCAGTCGATGATCGCGGTCGGTTCAGGCGGCATCCTCGGCAAAGGCTTCAACCAAGGCACCCAGTCGAAACTGGAGTTCCTGCCCGAACACACCACCGATTTCATCTTCGCGGTGCTCGGCGAGGAGTTCGGGCTGATCGGTGCACTGGTACTGCTTGCGCTGTACGCCTTCATCGTCGGTCGCTGCCTGTGGATCGCAGCCAACGCGCGCGACACCTACTCGCGTCTTCTCGCCGGCGCCTTCGGCCTCGCCTTCTTCGTGTACGTCATCGTCAACGGCGGCATGATCACGGGCCTGCTTCCGGTGGTAGGCGTGCCATTGCCGCTGGTCAGCTACGGCGGCACCTCGGCGATCACCCTGCTGACCGGATTCGGGGTAGTGATGTCGATCCATGCACACCGCAAGTGGACGGTGTAGCGCGTCACGCACCGGAGGCCAATGACACCCTCGTGATGGTTTCGCGCCTGACGCAAACACGGCGGCCGCCCATGGCCTGCTTTGTCATCACCGTCACCTCGCGCCGCAAGCGTCGTCCGGGAATCGCTACAATCGCCGTTCGTTTTTGCGAACCGCGCGGAGCGCGGAACCCGGACCCGTGATGGACAAGAGTTTCGACCCCAAGCAGATCGAATCGAAGTGGTACGCGCGCTGGGAGCAGGCCAACTGCTTCAAGCCATCCGGCCAAGGCGAGCCGTACTGCATCCTGCTGCCGCCGCCGAACGTCACCGGCACGCTGCACATGGGCCATGCATTCCAGCAGACCATCATGGACGCGCTGATCCGGCATGCGCGGATGACCGGGCACAACACACTGTGGCAAGGCGGCAGTGACCACGCGGGCATCGCGACGCAAAAAATCGTCGAAAACCAGCTCGCAGCCGAAGGAAAGACGCGCCACGATCTGGGCCGCGACGCCTTCATCGAGCGCGTGTGGCGATGGAAACAGGAATCGGGCTCCACGATTACGCAACAGATGCGCCGGCTGGGCGCGTGCGTGGACTGGTCGCGCGAACGTTTCACCATGGATGAAGGCCTGTCGGCCGCGGTGCGCAAAGTATTCGTGGAGTGGTATCGCGCCGGATTGATCTATCGCGGCAACCGGCTGGTGAACTGGGATCCTGTGTTGATGACCGCGGTGTCGGACCTCGAGGTCAACAACATCGAACGCGACGGATTCCTGTGGTCGATTTGCTATCCGACTGTCGATGGCAGCGACAGCGTGGTGATCGCCACCACGCGTCCGGAAACCATGCTGGGCGACGCGGCGGTTGCCGTGCATCCGGAGGATGAGCGCTACAAGCGTTTGCATGGCAAGCGTTTACGGCTACCGATCACGGGCCGCGAAGTTCCCATCATTCTCGATGATTACGTCGACCGAGAGTTCGGGACGGGCGCAGTGAAGATCACGCCGGCGCATGACTTCAACGACTACGCGATCGGCCTGCGACACAAGCTTCCACAGTTCAACATCTTCACGCTCGACGCCAGAATCGTTGGTGATGCCGATTGGGCCGCCCGTGTGGCCAAGCCAGGCGGATCAGGGAAGCTGCGTATCAATTACATCGATATGGCTGGCGACATCGGAATACCTGAAACCTATCGAGGACTGGATCGATACGAAGCGCGAAAAAAAGTTCTTACCCAACTGGAAGCAGAAGGTCTCCTGGTCGAGACGAAGCGGCACAAGCTGCAGGTGCCGATCAGCCAGCGTTCCGATGCGGTGATCGAACCGATGCTGACGGATCAATGGTTCGTGGATCTCACCGGCGACACGTTGCCGGAAGGCCGTGCCCAGCCGGCCGGTTCGCCGGGCGGCCGCAAGGCGATTACCGGGCCGGCGCTCGAAGCGGTGCGTTCCGGCGAAATCAAGTTCGTGCCGGAGAACTGGACGACGACCTATACGCAGTGGCTGGACAACATCCAGGACTGGTGCATCAGCCGGCAGTTGTGGTGGGGGCACCGGATTCCGGCGTGGTACGACAAGGAAGGAAACATCTTCGTCGGCGAAGACGAGGCCGACGCGATCGCACATTCGTCCGTCAAACCAAATGGCACGTTGCGCCAGGACGAGGACGTGCTCGACACCTGGTTCTCTTCGGCGCTGTGGCCGTTCTCGACGCTCGGCTGGCCGTCGAGTGAAGCCGTGAAAAACGAGCGCGGCGAAATCGTCGCGAACTGGTCGACCGACAAGATATTTCTGCCGAGCGCAGTGCTGGTCACCGGTTTCGACATCATCTTCTTCTGGGTCGCGCGGATGGTAATGACGACCCGCTACTTCACCGGCCGCGTCCCTTTTCACGAGGTGTACATCAACGCCATCGTGCGCGACGCCGAAGGCCAGAAGATGTCCAAGTCCAAGGGCAACACCCTGGACCCGCTGGATCTGATCGACGGCATCGAACGCGACGCACTGGTGGCCAAGTCCACCAAATCGTTGCTGATTCCGCAGGTACGCGAGAAAGTCGAGAAGCGCATCCGGAAGGAATATCCCGACGGCATCGCCGCGATCGGCACCGATGCGCTGCGCTTTACCTTCGCCGCGCTCGCAAGCTACAGCCGCACCATCAACTTCGACCTGAAACGCGCCGAAGGCTACAAGGCGTTCTGCAACAAGCTGTGGAATGCGGCGCGGTTCGTGCTGATGAATGTGGGAGAGGCATCGAGCGGAGAACCGGGAACAACAAACGCGCCCGCCACCGAGGCGGAACGCTGGATCGTCTCGCGGCTGCACAAGATGCTGGCCGAAGTCGAACAGTACTTCGCCAGCTATCGCTTCGACCACTTGGCGCAGACGCTGTATGAGTTCGTATGGAACGAGTATTGCGACTGGTTTCTGGAATTGTCGAAACCGGCGTTGAATGGCGACGATGCGAGTGCCGCTGCCTCGACCCGCCAGACGTTGCTGGTGGTGCTGGAAGCGGCATTACGTGCGCTGCACCCTATCATTCCGTTCATTACCGAGGAAATCTGGCAATCGGTGGCCCCAAAACTAGGCCTCAAAGAGCAGAGCATTCTGCAACGCCCGTATCCACGCGCCGACGAGTTCGCCGGGGACGAGACCGCCAGCGCCGAAATCGAATGGTTCAAGTCGGTACTGACGAGTGTGCGGCGCATTCGCAGCGAGATGAACATTCCGCCGGGCAAGATCATTCCGGTCCTCTTCGCCAACGGCGACACCGAAGATCACCGACGCATGGGCAAATTCAGCACACAGATCGAATTCCTCGCGCATTGCGAACCACCTCGCCGGTTGGCGGCCGGTGAGGAGGAAACTGCCGCGGCAGCGGCGGTGATCGGCAACCTTTGCGTGTTGATTCCGTTGGCCGGCCTGATCGATCTCGGTGCCGAGCGTACGCGCCTGAAAAAGGAAATCGCGCGCATCAAGGACGAAATAAAAAAGTGCGAGGGCAAACTCGGCAACGCCAACTTCGTCGATCACGCGCCCGACGCTGTGGTCGAGCTGGAGCGCGCACGACTGACCGACTGGACCACACAACTCGACGCGCTGCACGAGCAATCCGAGAAACTGCAAGCCTGAACCAGCGACAGTCTGCCACCTGCCGCCCGGGTGCAGAACGGCGAAGTGGTGGATTGCAGCCTTCGAACCGATGCGCACTGGATCGCGGGAGCCATGCCCCAATCGCACGACGACATCGACCGGTCCCGGCGTCGGCTGCTGCGGGCCGCCGGATTGTCGCTGGCGGCCATCGCAACGGCAAATACACGCGCACTTTCTGCCGACACCAAGCCGAAATACCTACCCATGCCAGTCAGCCCCCGCTCAAAACTCGTACTGCTTGGCACGGCAGGCGGCTCGACGCCCAAGGTGGATCGCTCGGCGCCCGCAAATGCGATCGTGATCGGTGACGTTATCTACGTGATCGATTGCGGCAACGGTGTCGCGCGGCAGATGGTGAAGGCCGGGCTGGATCTCGGCCACATCCGTGATGTTTTCATCACACACCATCATTCCGACCACAACGCCGACTATGGCAATCTCTTGTTGCTGGCGTGGGAAACCGACCTGCATACACGCGTCAACACTTATGGGCCGCCGCCACTCGCCAGGATGACCGAACTATTCCTGGAAATGGATGCCTACGACATCCACATCCGCGAATCCGATGAAGGCGGCCCACCGCTTGCGCCATTGATCGAGCCACACGAGATTACGCACGGCGGCCCGGTGATGCACGACGAAAACGTCAGGGTGACAGCGGCGCTGGTGCAGCATCCGCCGGTCGTGCCAGCCTTCGCCTATCGCTTCGATTGCCCGGATCGTTCGATCGTGTTTTCAGGCGATACACGCCCCTCCGAAAACCTGATCGAACTCGCGCGCGGCGCCGACATCCTGGTGCACGAGGTGATCGACCTCAAGGCAATTGGCCAAGTCGTGAAAGACGAAGCCGTGGCGACCCGCCTGCGCGCGCACCTCGAAGCCGCCCACACGCCGATGTCGGAAGTCGGGCAGATCGCAACCAGGGCCGGCGTCAAGACGCTGGTGCTGAATCACTTCGTGCCCGGCACGATGCCCATCCCGGATCAGGTCTGGTACGACGCGGTCAAACCGCACTTCAAGGGTCGGCTGATCATCGGCCACGATTTGATGGTGCTGTGACCAGAGCCTATTCCGCCGCGCCGGCCTCGTCCGGAAACAGCACGTCGATGAAGCCGAATTTCGAAAAATCCGTGATGCGTGACGGATACAGTCGCCCGATCAGGTGATCACACTCGTGCTGCACCACCCGCGCATGAAAACCCTCGGCGGTGCGATCGATCATCGTACCTCTCGGGTCGACGCCCTGATAGCGGATCATGGAGTGGCGACTGACCACGCCGCGCAACCCGGGTACCGACAGGCAACCTTCCCAGCCGTCTTCCATGTCTTTCGACAATGGCGTAATCATAGGGTTGAGAAGGATTGTGCGAGGTACTTCGGGTTCATCGGGGTAACGGTTGGAATGCTCGAAACCGAACACAGTCAGTTGCAGGTCGACGCCGATCTGTGGCGCTGCCAGACCTACCCCATCGGCAGCCTGCATGGTCTCGAACAGGTCGCTGATCAGACCATCGAGATCGGTGGTACCGAACATCGACTCAGGTACCGGCGGCGCGACGCGCAGCAGGCGCGGATCGCCCATTTTCAGGATTTCGCGAATCATGCATTACACCATTGCAATCAGTATCGGATGGCGCGGCGCAACCAAAGTAACGGCGCAGTCGCGAGAAAATGTGCGGCGATGCCGCACCACACCAGCACGCGCGTCGGCAGCCTGCGCGCGGCCGGATCGAACTTGCGAAACCATCGCCACATGCCGCGATGCTTATGGTAACTGACGAACACCGGGCGATGCGCGCTGGATCCGCCCTTGCCATGACACACCCGCACGCCACCCGCGAGCATCACCTTGTAGCCGGCGTCGCGCGCGCGCCGACACAGGGCCAGGTCCTCGCAATGCAGGAAGTAACCCTCGTCGAAACCTTGCAATCGTTCGAACGCCGCACAAGGCAGCAGCATCAACGCACCTGAAACGTTCTCGACTTCGATGATTTTTTCTGGCAGCGGTCCCGGTACATCCACGCCCTCGAACCGCGCATCAACCGTTTCGCGTTTCGCACGCCCGGTTAACGTATTCAACGAACGTCGCAGCAACGGATCGCGCCGTCGCGAAGCCGGATCCGGCGTGCCGTCTGCATCGCGCACCACCGCGCCGACCACACCGACATCGGAATGCGCTTGCAGCACATGCAGCATTTGCGCGATCGTCTCGCGATCCAGCAGGCAATCGGGATTCAGAACCAATAGCGCGCCGCCGTCCGCCGCACGCGCACCCACGTTCACCGCGGGGCCGAATCCAAGATTGGCGTGGTTGTAGACGACGCGCACACGCTCGTCGTCTTGATATGCGCGGGCGATGGCTTGCGGTATGCCGTCGCTCGAAGCATTGTCAACAACCACCACTTCCACCGTCACGCTTGATGCCAACGCGTGGGTCACGCATTCACGCAAGGACGCACCGCTATCGGCGGCGACGATGACGATCGAGACAACGGAACCAATCATCCGAGCAGTTTAGCTGCCGCCAACTAAGTCTGACATCGAGCGCGACGACAACAATCAGAGAGCGGGATGTGCAAGCGCGTCATTGCGCTTCAGCAAAGTATCATTTGGTTGGCGTTGCCAGTATTCGCCTGTTGCATCCGGCATGGGCAGCGCACTCCCCACCGGCGTCAACAGTACGAAACAAGGATCGACCTGTACAACGCACCGGTCCGAATGCCGTCGGCACTGCCGTTCGATGAGGCGCATCCGTCATCACCTTTCTAAGCAAAACCGGCTGCGCGACGTCCGCTGCAACCAATGCGCCCACCGGCGCGATCCGTACGTGCTGGCTCGACAACCGAGGGTGCGGCGGGCGTCATATCGCACCGCGATGTCGAGTCGGTAGATGTCGTTGACCGTATGCGCCATCATCGTTCCCGAGTGCCGCATCGACACACTGATTTCGACATCCGGCGCGGCCGCCTGTCCCAGCGGCACATGGATATTCAACATCAACCTCAGCCGCCATCGAAATTTCCGGAGAGGATTTGGTTCTTGAGAGGTTCCGCCGGCGCCCGCTCGCAAAGCAGTCATTGCGCACGTTCAACCGCGCCGTCTCGCCGCACGGCGACCGACGCTTTGTACGGACTTGCCGGTCGAAGGGAGTCCGATCGTGGAGGCGATCAGCAACATTGCGGTTGCGACCAGCACATGGGTTGGCTTGACAGCGCGGGGCCAGCGGAATCCGATTTCATTGCCAGTTGCCGTAATCACGATCAATCTTCTCGCCACCGGGCTTGCCGTCGCGGCCATAGAAGACGATGTCGAACTGGCTTTGCTTGCCCGGATAAACATAGCCATAAGAGTGTCCGAAGGGATCCTTGAGATCGGTCGGCTTGGCGTATGGTCCGTTCCAGGAAGGCGCATTGAATGGTTTGGTGAGCAGGTCGTCGAGTGACTTGGGAGGCGAACCGTTGTCAAGGACGTAAGCCTGTACGTCCTGGTCGAGTCTGGTGACGCCGATCTTGCCGGCCCCCCACTTGCCTTTGTCGACGCTGCCCGAGACCGAACGCGCAACGATCACGCCGACTATGCCTAGCAGCACGACCACCGCAAGCATTTCGAGCAGGGTGAATCCGATGGCGCGCTTCGTGCGCCGCTTCTTCAAACCCGTCATCTGATCATCTCCGAATGTCTCATTGGATGCTGCCCGTCAGGCTCAGCAGCGGCAGCAAGATCGACAGCATGATGCCCCGAGCAGGATCGACCGCATGATGCCCGCCGTCAGCAACGCCATCAAGAACGTCAGGGTCGGCAGCAGCGCGACAGTATCCTGTCGATCACCGACTTCACCTCGCCGTCGCAGGTCCCGGCCACACGCATCAGCATATCGTCCAGCGTGCCCGATTCCTCGCCAACAATGGTGATCTGGATCGCGAGTTTCGGGCAATGCGCGTGAACCGACAATGCATGGGACAGCGAATCGCTTTCCTTGACGGCTCCATCGAGGAGTCCGATGGCCCGGATAACTCACGCTTGGACATAACCAGGCGCGCAATCTCGAGCGCGGCCAGCAGAGGCACGCCGTTCTTCAGCATCGAGCCCAGCGTGCGCATCGTGTGCTCGGTGTCGACCTTCAACAACAGCGGCCCCAACATGCGCAGCAATCGTGAATCGAACGCGCGCCGCAACTTCGAAGATGCGCATGCGCGCAATCACCCAAGGGCATAAGCAGGCGCCGAAGCACGCCGCTCTTCGTCAACTGCTCAATGATCGCGAGTTTTTGCCGGAAGTCGCTCGGGTTGTGCGTCGCCGGTTTCGGACGATACGGGCGTTCGGCGATGTTCAAAGCCGCCATCGTCTTGATGCGCGAAGCTACCGCCACAGCGGAACTTGCGGGCGGCAACGCGAGCGGACCCGGTGATCTGTTCAGCGGCGTCGAGCGTCGGCTTGCGCTTGGCACCCTTTCGATGGACGGGTCTTTTCCGATCACTGGTAGCATGAGCACGACAAGATCCATCGTGCAAACGAAGCACTGGATTGCCTCGACTATCGCGGAGTTGGCGTTTACGCAGTGTGGCTGGACGATGCCGACGGCAGCGAGGTTCGCCGCACTTTCGCGCGGTCAGCGTGGAACTGACGGATGACATGCTGACGTTCATGCGCGAACGACGGCACGCTGCAAATGTACTCGGCGAGCCAGGTTTCACGAATCGCCCAAGACCCTCTCCGGCAGGAGCCGACGTATTCCGACATGACCGAAGAGTACGGCATCCGCACCATCGACACCGGGTTTCAGCGTCCCGTGTTCGACGCCGCCTATCTGCTGATCGAGAAAGGACGCGCGGCATTCATCGACTGTGGCACCCGGCATTCGGTACCGCGCCTGCTCGACGCGCTGGGCGCCGCGGGTCTTGAACCCGGCGCGGTCGACTGGCTGATCCTGACCCACGTGCACCTGGATCACGCGGGCGGCGCCGGCGAGCTGATGGCACAACTGACCAACGCGCGCTTAGTAGTGCATCCGCGCGGCGCTCGCCACATGATCGACCCGTCGAAGCTGTGGGCCGGGGCCACTGCGGTGTACGGCGAAGAGGAGATGCAGCACAGCTACGGTGGCATCCGCCCGGTTCCGGCCGAACGGGTGGTCGAGGCACCCGATGGACACGTCGTGGATCTGGTGGGCCGCAGACTGACGTGTCTGGACACCCCGGGCCACGCGCGCCATCACAACGCGATCCACGATGCGGCTTCCGGATGCATCTTCAGCGGCGACACCTTCGGCCTGTCCTACCGCGAATTCGACACCGACAACGGACCCTTCATCCTGCCGACCACCTCACCCGTGCAATTCGATCCCGATGCCCTGCACCACTCCATCGACCGCCTGCTGACACTCGAACCGCCAGCAATCTACCCCACCCACTTCGGCCGAATCGAGGACGTCAACCGCCTAGGCAACGACCTGCACGAGCAGATCGACGCCATGGTCGCCATCTCGCTGGTTGCCAATGAATGCGGCGACCTGCGTCATTCGGCGCTGAGGCAAGGCTTGCGCGAGCTGTACGCGCGCCGCGCCACGCGCCATGGCTGGCTCGGCGATGCCGCGCGGCTGGACGAATTGATCGGAATGGACATCGAGTTGAATGCCCAAGGGTTGGGAATCTGGCTGGTCAAACAAAAATAGGCCGGTTGAGCCGAATCGAAGCCAAATAAGCGCTCAGCACTCAATCACGTTGACTGCCAACCCACCGCGACTGGTTTCCTTGTACTTGTCCTTCATGTCGCGGCCGGTGTCGCGCATGGTCTTGATGACCCTGTCCAGCGAGACGCGGTGCTTGCCGTCGCTC
This sequence comes from Rhodanobacteraceae bacterium, assembly GCA_050737995.1. GTDB lineage: Bacteria > Pseudomonadota > Gammaproteobacteria > Xanthomonadales > Rhodanobacteraceae > 66-474. Next base: position 51,360 of record JBOHYR010000066.1, on the reverse strand, counting down.
TTCATGGCCATGCGCTGCGCGTTGATGGCTTTGACCGAACCCATCGCGTTGCGCTCGATGCACGGAATCTGCACCAGCCCACCGATCGGATCGCAGGTCAGCCCGAGGTTGTGTTCCATGCCGATCTCGGCGGCGTTCTCGATCTGGTGGACGCTGCCGCCAAGTGCGGCCACCAAGCCACCGGCGGCCATCGAACAGGCGACGCCGACTTCGCCCTGACAGCCGACCTCGGCGCCACTGATGGACGCATTTTCCTTGTAGAGAATCCCGATCGCGCCGGCGGTGAGCAGGAAATCGATCACCCCCTGTTCGTTCGATTTGGGGGAAAAACGATCGTAGTAATGCAGCACCGCGGGCACGATGCCGGCTGCGCCATTGGTCGGCGCCGTCACGACGCGCCCACCCGCAGCGTTTTCCTCATTGATGGCCAGCGCATAAAGGTTCACCCAGTCCAGCACCGTGAGCGGGTCCTTCAACGCGTCCTCGGGTTTGTCCCTCAACTCGGCAGCCATCGCGGGCGCACGGCGCTTGACGTGGAGGCCGCCCGGCAACTCGCCGGGCGAACGTAACCCGCGTGCGACGCAATCCTGCATGGCTTTCCAGATTTGCAGCAATCCCGCGCGAATCTCTGCCTCGCCGCGCCAGACTTTTTCGTTTTCCAGCATCAGTTGCGCGATGCTCATGGCATGTTGCTCGCACAAGGCAATCAGTCCATCGCCGGAATGGAACGGATACGGAAGCGGTGTGGCGTCGGCAACGATGCGATCGGCCGCTGCCTCATCGACATTGACCACGAAACCGCCGCCCACCGAGTAGTAATCGCGCGTGACGATGATCTCGCCGCTCGCGTCGTACGCGGTGTAGCGCATGCCGTTGACATGGTATGGCAGCTTCTGGCGCTTGTTGAACAAGAGATCGTGCTTTTCATCGAAGTCGATTTCGTGGCTGTCGTGCAAGCGGATACGCTTGTCGCCACGCACCCGTCCCAGCACCGCCGGAATCTCATCGGGGTCGATCTTGTCGGGCCAGTTGCCTTCGAGGCCGCAAATCACCGCCTTGTCGGTGCCATGGCCACGCCCGGTCATCGCCAGCGAACCGAACAGTTCCACCGTTGCGCGTGTGACACGTTCCAGCTCGCCCGTCTCGACCAGCCAGCGTTCGACGAACCGCGCCGCCGCACGCATGGGTCCGATTGTGTGCGAGGACGATGGCCCGATGCCGATCTTGAAGATGTCGAAGACACTGACTGCCATGGTGACAGTATGCGGACGCGGAAAGCTTTATTCTACGCTCCTGCGCCTTCCCACCACCCAAGGAGAACCCATGCAACGCGTTTTGGTATCACTTGGGTCCATAGCGCTTTTGATGACCATGTTGCTGGCAGGGTGCGCCGACCCACCGCTCGCCGTGATGGCCACGCGCGCTCCCGCGACGACACCCCCGCCGATACGTCACGTGTTTCTGATCGTGCTGGAGAACGAGCCCTTCGACGTCACCTTCGGACCCAAATCCCCGGCGCCATACCTCGCACACACGTTGCCCGGACAAGGCATGCTGCTGACCAAGTACTACGCGACCGGTCACGACAGCCTCGACAACTACATTGCACTGATCAGCGGGCAGGCGCCAAATCGTGATACGCAAGAGGATTGCCATCTCTACGACGACTTCACGCCCACCACGGGCAAACTCGACGCCAACGGCCAACTTGCCGGAAGCGGGTGCATCTATCCGGCGGTCGTGAAGACAGTGGCCAACCAGTTGAGTGACGCGGGACTGTCGTGGAAGGGTTACATGGAGGACATGGGCAAAGACCCCATGCGCGAGTCCGCGGACTGCGGGCATGCCGTCATCGGCAGCCTCGACTGGACCAACGCCGCCACGCCCACCGACCGCTACGCCGACAAGCACAATCCGTTCGTGTATTTCCATTCGATCATCGACGATGCGACATACTGCAAGCAACATCTCGTGCCAATAAAAATCTTCAGCGGGATCTACAGCAAGTCGCGACAACCCCGAACTACGCGTTCGTCACGCCTGATCTTTGTCACGACGGCCACAACTCGCCTTGCGTGAACGGCGAACCCGGTGGGCTGACGTCGGCCGACAAGTTCCTGCGTACCTGGGTACCGCGGATCATCGCATCACCGGCCTTCCGCAAGGACGGCATCCTCATCATAACGTTCGACGAAAGCGACACCGCCGACACCACCGCCTGCTGTGGCGAACAGCCTCTTCCCGGCGGGCCCAAGCCCGGCAGACGCGGCCCCGGCGGCGGGCGCATCGGTGCCCTGGTGCTGTCACCCTTCGTCAAGCCGGGGACGGTTTCCAGCCAGCCCTACAAACACTACTCGACGCTGCGCAGTGTCGAGCAGTGGTTCGGCCTGCCGTATCTCGGTTATGCGCAATCGGACAGCGTTCCGGTGTTCGGCCCGGATGTTTTTACCGCGTGGACACCCTCCGGACACACGGGCGGGGACACGGCGACGCAACGCTGAACCGCGGTCGTCACCCGCCGGAAGCGATCTGCGCTCATTTCCAGATAGCGCAGGATTGAGTGCGAACCCAGCCCGGTAGCAATCGCAGGCGTTATGCTCCAACTTCTGCCCGCCACTCGGTGAACACCAATTGTACCGCCTTACGCTCTACCAAAGCGATGACTGCAAGCTGTGTGACGAAGCCATCGCGCTGCTGGCAACAGTACGGGCGCCGGATTTCGAGGGCGTGTGGATCGATGGCGATGCCGAACTGGAAGCGCGCTACGGCATCCGGGTGCCAGTGCTGCGCGACGGGGATACCGGACGCGAACTCGACTGGCCATTCGATGCAGCGGCATTACGTGAGTTCATCGGCGTGACCGATTGATGCCGGCGCCCGCCGGAATGACGGGCATACCGATCCTGATTTACCGACCGGCTCCTAAGACTCGCGTTTCATGGTTTTGCCGTCAGCAACAGGTGGCCGTGCACGGCGACGCCATTGCCGATCATCGATGTGTCGGCCCATTGACCCGCCCCGATCCCGAAATCGAGGCGTTTTAGTTGCGTACTCACATCCAGGGTTGCGGTGTCGCCGTGCGGCGCGAACTTCACGACAAGTGTCACCGGGCGGCTGACACCACGCAGGATCAGTGTGCCGTCGGCCAGCACTTCACCGTGTGGCCCGTTTCGGAAATCTGCCGTGACGAAGTGCGCGCGCGGAAACTTCGTGGTGTCGAAGAAATCCGCGCTCAGCGCTGCGTGGTCGCGCTCGCTGTTCTGCGTATCGAGGCTGGCGATGTCGACCGTGACATCGAACTTTGCGTGGGCGAGATCAGCCGGGTCGTAGTCGATCGCTGCCGTGAAGCGGCGGAATTGCCCCATGTATTGAACGTCTTGATACGTGTTGGTGAACGCAAGCGTGCTGTGCGTGGGATCGACCTGCCACGTCTGCGCCAGCGCGGGCGCCGCAATCAGCGCGACCGCAAACATGCCGACCCGGCCTATCCAACATCTCATCGCTTGCCTCCTCGTTTCGGCGCACCACGCAGCATTCGCAACAACACATCGTCGCGCTGCCGGACATGGTGCCACAAAGCCGCGCCGACATGTCCCACCAGCAACGCGACCAGAATCCAGAACAAGGCCTGGTGCAATAACAGCGCGCGCGGCTTCCAGACCGGATCGTACCCACCGGTGAGACTCGGCACCTCGAACAATCCGAACCACACCAGTGGCGCGTTCGACGCGGAGTTGAACCACCAGCCACTGAGCGGGATGGCGAGGATCAATACGTACAACGCAAAGTGCATCCCGTGCGCTGCGCGGCGCTGCCAGCGCGGCGTCATCGGCGGATCGCCCGGACGGTGTTCCCCCAAACGCCAGGCGATCCGGAGCAGCACCAGTGCGAGGATGGTGATCCCGATCGACTTGTGGAGTGCGAATACCCGCACCTTGGCGGGCGTCAATCCCATGCCCACCATCGTCAGGCCGATGATCGCCTGGGCGAGGATCAATATCGCGATCAGCCAATGGAAAGCGCGCATCGGCACGCCCCAGCCCGTATCAGTGCTGCGCAGCCGCACGCGCTTTCCCCCCTTTCTGCAGATAATCGCGCTCGGCATCGCGATCCAGCTTCGCCTCGATTTCCAGACGAATCGTTACCCGGGTACCGACCGCTTTCGGAAACGCTGTCATGCCGAACTTCGTGCGGTCGAGCTCGGCATGCCCCGAAAAACCCGCGATGGTCTCGAAACCGAACAAGGTCATGCCGACCCGGTTGACGGTGAAATGGACCTTCACAGGTAGCGTGACACCGCGTAGCGTCAGCTTGCCATCGAGCACTCCCGTGCCGTCTCCCGTCTTCGTCACCGACTCGCTCTCGAAATGCGCGAGCGGGAACGCTCCGGCATCGAGGAAATTGTGCCCGGTGACTGCGGCATCCCACTCCTTGTCGCCGAGATCGGCAGAGGTGGTGTCGATGTCGGCGACGACTTTCGATGCGCCCCAGTCGTCCGGGTCAAACCGCAGCCAGCCGCGCACGATGGCGAGTCGGCCGACCGGACGCGAGTAACCGTCATGATCTGCGCTGAACAACACCTGCGAATGAACGGTGTCGATGCGGTAGTCGAGCGGATGCGCGACCGCCGTGCCGGCGACCAACAACGCAAAGCCCATCAACCATGGCGAAATCCGACGCACAGCCACCTCCTTCACACCGCAAACATCGTCGCACAGCCCGGCACGGCGCGCATGGCTGGCGCATTTGCGGCATTATCGGAGACCGGTTGGTGGGGAGACGCGAAATGCTGGATGCATTGTTGCTGGCGGGAGCCTTGGCGAGCGGCGCGGTGCCCGCCGCAACCGGCGTACCGCCCACACCGACCTTCCGCAGCTACGGCGTGGCCGACGGCCTGCCGTCGGCGGACGTCTATGTCGTCACCCAGGACCTCGCGGGCTACCTCTGGATCGGAACCCACGGTGGGCTGGTGCGCTACGACAGCCGGGAATTCCAGGTCTTCCGCCACGACCCGAAACTATCCGCATCGTTGCCCGCCAACGACATCTCGGCCGTGCTGGTCGATCGCGACGGACGATTGTGGGCCGACGACGAGGGTACCGGTCTGAACCTGTACAACCAAACGACAGAAGGCATTTACTACGTTTCTCATACCCAAGGAAGCAATCAGGTCGCGTGATCGATCAGCCATTGCGCAAGCAAAGGCACCGGCCGGCCGGTGGCATAACCCTTGCGTCCGCTGACCCACGCCGTGCCCGCGACATCCAGATGCGCCCAGCGCGTGCCTTCGGTGAAGCGCGACAGGAACAACGCGGCGGTGACCGCGCCGGCACTCTTGCCACCGACGTTGGCAATGTCTGCGAAGGCGGATTCGAGCTGATTGCGATAGTCGTCCCACAACGGCAGGCGCCACGCGCGATCCAGCGATTTGGTGCCGGCGGCGAGCAGATCGTCAGCCAGTTCGTCGTCGGCGCTGAACAGACCCGAAGCGTGCGCCCCCAATGCGATCACGCATGCACCAGTCAGCGTCGCCGCGTCAACCAGCGCCTGCGGCTGGAAACGCTTGCAGGTATATGACAGCGCGTCACACAGAATCAGGCGTCCTTCGGCATCGGTGTTCAACACTTCCACCGAGATGCCGGCGTGGGTGTGCAGCACGTCGCTGGGACGATAGCCTGCGCCGTCCGGCATGTTTTCGACCGACGGTACGACACACACCAGGTTGATCGGCAGTTTCATCTCGACTGCCGCGAGGAACGCGCCCAGGACCCCGGCCGCGCCGCACATGTCGTATTTCATCTCTTCCATGGAACCGGTGGGCTTGAGGTTCATGCCACCGGTATCGAACGTGACACCCTTGCCGACCAGCGCATAGGGCTTGGCGTCACCCGCCCCCTGATACTGCAACACGATCAGCTTGGGCGGCGTCGCGGCGCCGGACGACACCGCCAGCAGCGCACCCATGCCGAGCTTCTGCATGTCCTCGCGTTCCAGCACTTCCAGCGCGACACCCGGATGTTCGTCGGCGATCGTCTTCGCCTGCGCGGCGATGTGGGTCGGCGTGCACAGGTTCGGCGGCAGGCAACCGAGCTCGCGCGCGAACGCGACGCCTCTCGCGATGGCACGCGCCTGTTCCAGTCCGTCTTCCGCATCGTCACCAGCCGCCAGTTCCAGTTTCTTCAGACGATGAACATCGCCGTTGACCCGGTTGAGGGTCGCCGTGTAACGAAAGCACGCATGATCGATCGCCAGTGCGCAGATGCGTACGCGCCAGTCGAGGTCACGCCCTTGCACGTCGAGTTGCGGCAACCATGCACAAGCGCTCATGACAGGCATGCGCTTCAGTGCTTTTCCGGCCTCGCTGCAGGCACGTTGGAAGGCCTGCGCATCAAAATCGTCTTCGGAACCCAACCCCACCAGCATCACGCGCGGAGCCGCGACATCCGTGAGCCCGTGCAGCACCAGTGTCGTCCCGGTCTTGCCGGTGAAGTCGCCCGATTCCCGTAAACGGGCAACGGCCCCGCCACTCGCGGCATCAATCGCAGCAGCGGCCGGCGATGGCACTTCTTCGAAGACGCCCACTACGGCACAGGGCGTATCCGAAGTGTCAGCGGCTGCGGAACTCAGGCTGAATTCAAGCATGACGATTGATTCCTCGATGGCCGGGCAAGCGGGCGCGAGCCACTACACTTGCGCTCTGCAAAGCCTGCCAGTCTAGCCGATGCCGCGTTTTACCATCCTCGACCGTTACATCCTGCGCGAATTCCTGTACGGCACCCTGGCGGCCACCGTGGTGCTGCTGGTGATTTTCACCGGCAGCACTTTCGCGGACATCGTCAACAAGGTGGCAACCGGCCGCCTGCCCGGCGCGATCATGTTCACGGTGTTGGGCCTGAATCTGGTCAACACCCTGCAGGCGCTCCTGCCGATGGCGATGTTCCTTGGCATCTTGCTGGCGCTTGGGCGGATGTACCGGGACAGCGAGATGCATGTGTTGTCGGCATCCGGATTCGGGCCCAGGGGTTTGCTGAAGCCAGCCGCGATCTTCGCCGTAGGCACGGCGGCCGTGGTGGCGCTGGTGTCGTTGTGGTTGGGGCCGCTCGCAGCGCGCGCATCCAATGCCGAGATCGACCAGGCCAACCGTTCGGTGATCGCGGCGGGGCTGGAGGCTGGCCAGTTCACGAGTCTGTCCGGCCGCGGAGGCATCCTGTTCGCAAATAGCGTGAGTCCGGACGGCACGCGTCTCGGCAAGCTCTTCGTCTCGAGCGAACAGACTGGCAAGGACGGCGTGGTCAGCATCAATGTGATCGTCGCTGACCATGGCGATCTGTATCACGAGGGGCAGGAGGACAATCGTTTCATCGCGCTTCACGATGGCCATCGCTACGACATCCGCCTCGGTCAGGACAACTGGCGATTGATGAAATTCCAGCGCAACGACATCGCGCTGTCGCAGCCAACAGACGACAGCGGTGAAACCGATCCCGAAAGCCTGCGCACTACGGCATCGCTGATCGGCGATCCCGACTCCGCGGCACGCGCCGAACTGCAATGGCGCATCGCGGTGCCGTTCGGACTCATCGTGCTGGCCATGCTGGCGTTGCCGATGTCGCGCCAGGCACCGCGCAGTTCACCGGTTGGGCGCATCCTTATCGGGGTGCTCGCGTACCTGATCATGATGGATATGATGACCTTCGGTCGCGAATTCATCGCGAGCGGCAGATTGCCCGCGCCCGTCGGCATGTGGTGGATTCTGTTGCCGGTGTTCGTTGGCGCGGCGTGGGCGTTCGCCAGGCAATACGCCTTGCGGAAGCCCCGCGGCATGGCGGGATCCAACGCGTGAGACGGGTTTCCTGGCAAGCCTTCCGGATCAAGCGCGCCGATCTATTGATCGCGGGCACGGTGCTCGGCGGCCTGCTACTGACTTGGCTGGTGCTCACCGGCCTCGACACCTTCATCCAGTTTGCCAACCAGATCAGCGGCGTCGGCCATGGAGGGTACACGCTCGGCAAGGCGGTGGTGTACATCCTGCTGACCGTGCCGCGGCGCGCATACCAGTGGTTCGTATTTGCGGCGCTGATTGGCAGTCTGGTGGGCGTCGGGGCCTTGGCAAGTAGTGGCGAGCTCACTGCGTTGCGCGCCGCCGGCATGTCCAAACTCAGGATCAGTCTGTCCGCCGTCGGCCTGGTCACGGTGCTGATGATCGGCGTATTCATTCTCGGCGAAACCGCCGCACCCGCCGGCGAACAACGCGCGCAGGAAATCCAGTTGCAGCGCAGCGCCGGTCAGCTGCGGATACGCCAGGGCAGCGGCCTGTGGGCACGCGACGGCGATGACATCATCAACGCCAAGGCGGCCTTGGCTCACATGGTGCATGGCCGGCCGGAGGTCGAGCTTGCGGACGTGCGGATATTCGGCTTCAACGAGGCAAATGAACTGACCTCGTTCCGCTGGGCAAAGCTGGCTACTCAGGCAGGTAAATCCTGGGTGCTGGACAACGTGCGCGATACCCGCGTCTCGGTTGCCGGTGCCGTGAGTACCACGTACAAGCGACTGGCATGGCAAACCAGCCTCGACCCCGCCGTGCTCGAGGCGTCCGTGGTGCACCCGGAATACCTGTCGCTGCGCGACCTGTCTCGGAATATCGCCTACCTGCGTGCGAACCGCCAGAATCCTGGCGTATACCGGAATGCGTGGTGGGAACGCGTGTTCTACCCGATCGACACACTGTTACTGGTGTTGTGCGCGCTGCCGTTCGGTTTTGGCGCACTGCGTTCGGGAGGGCTCGGAAAACGCCTGTTCCTCGGCGTCATCGTCGCGATCGCATGGTACTTCGTACAACGTGCCGTTGTCAGCACAGGCACCGTGTTCGGCGCGTCGCCGCTGGTGGTGAACCTGATTCCCCCCCTGCTGTTGCTGGCAATCGCGGTCGTGTATTACCGACGGGCGTAGTGAAGGGCAAGGTTGCGGCCCGTTTGACGCCATAAAATCGCGGTCTGGTTCCGCGTCTTGGGGCGATCGCGACAGAGCAACGGCCTCGCGTCGCGAACTACACATCGCGCCCGGATCAAAGATGGGTCATGCGCGTCCCACACATCTTGTCATGCCACGTGCGCTTTTCCGGATCGAACAGCGCGTACCAGAATCCACAACCAGCGATTGCGAACGACACCAGCGCGAGCACGAAACGCAACGCCGCCAACCGCGTGCCAATCCGAGCGCCCTCTCCGCTTACCAGCTTCACCTTCCACGCACGCATGCCGATGGTCTGGCCGACCTTTACCCACGACACCATGAAATAGGCGGCGGTTACCACCAGCAACCACGCCTCCAGCAATACGCGCATAACAATTCCCGGATGCTGCGGATCGTAGCCGCGATGGAACGCCAAGACCCACATCGCCGCCGCGATCATCCACAGCGCGATCAATGGCAACAAATCGTAAAACATGCAGGCAAAGCGGCGCCACAACGGCGCGGGTCGGTCGCAGCTCACTGATGTGGATATTGAGGGCATTCTCGGGCTTGCGATGGGAGGGTGAGCACGCCAGCATGCCATGATGACCGATCCGGCGACCGACATCGACCCACGCGACCACGCCGCCATTGACGCGTTCCTCGAAGGGGTCTGGTCCCGCGACGGCTTGGCCGACCTCACGCTTGCAGATTATCGCGGTGACTTGGGGCGTTGCGCCACGTGGCTCGGCCGACACGCACAGGGCCTGCTCGGGGCAACCCGCGAGGACTTGTTTCGCTTTCTCGCGGCACGCGCCAAGGCCGGTATCGGCGCACGCACGACTGCGCGCGAATTGACCGCGCTGCGGCGTTTCTACGCGGAGCAGGTTCGACACAACGTCGATTTTGAAGATCCAACATTGTTGCTCGATACGCCGAAACTTCCGCGTACCCTGCCCAAGGCACTGGCCGAGCGCGAGATCGAGGCCTTGCTCGACGCCCCCGATACCTCAACCGCTCTGGGGCTGCGCGACCGCGCAATGTTGGAGCTGATGTACGCCTGCGGTCTGCGCGTCAGCGAGCTGGTGACGTTGCCGCTTGCGGGCCTGAACCTTCGCCAGGGAGTGCTCCGTGTTACGGGCAAGGGCGGCAAGGAGCGGCTGGTGCCCATCGGTGAGACCTGCATGGACTGGCTGTTGCGTTACCTGCGCGAGGCGCGGCCGGCGCTCGCAAAAGGCCACGAAGTGCCGCCGCTGTTCCTGTCCAACCGCGCAACTGGCATGACCCGGCAAATGGCGTGGATGATCGTGAAAAAGCATGCACTCGCCGCCGGGATCGCGGCCAAGCGGATCTCGCCGCACGTGCTGCGGCACTCGTTCGCGACGCACCTGCTCAACCACGGTGCCGACCTGCGCGCACTGCAGATGCTGCTGGGCCACAGCAACCTTTCGACGACGCAGATCTACACGCTGGTCGCGCGCGAAGGATTGAAACGGCTCCACTCGCAGCATCATCCGCGGGCTTGATTGTGCGATCTTCCTTGATCGCCGTATCGACCTACGACCAACCAGCAAAACCACCGAAGCCCGTGAGCACCATAACGGCCATCCGTGGCCTGATTCCTCACAACAGTTGTTTCGAACGGAGCGCGCCATGCGCACGACCGGTTACTATTCAATTTTTGGTGGAGTCCGAGCATGGCCGAGCAGAAGTACCCTGAGTGGGTCTGGCACAACGGAGCGATCAAGCCTTGGCGCGATGCCACGGTCCATGTGATGGCCCACGGATTGCAGTACGGGTCGTCGGTGTTCGAAGGCATCCGCTGCTACAGGACGCCGAACGGCGGCGCAATCTTCCGTCTCTCGGCGCACATGAAGCGGCTGTACAACTCGGCCCGGATCTACGACATGACCTTGCCGTACACGATCGAGGCAACCACCGACGCCTGCCACGAGGTCCTCAAGCGCAACGGACTGGATCAGGCCTATCTGCGACCATGCGCGTATCGCGGTCTCGGTGGTTTCGGATTGTCGGCGGAAACGCCGATCGACGTGGCGATCGCCGCGTGGCCGATGGGTCCGTACCTCGGTCCAGAGGCCCTCAAGCACGGTATCACCGCATGTGTGTCGAGCTGGCAGCGTTGCGCGCCCAATACCATCCCGTCCGGCGCAAAGGCCGGCGGCAACTATCTTTCGGGACAGTTGATTGCACGCGAGGCACGCCAGCGCGGCTTCGGTGAAGGCATTGCGTTGGCCTCCACCGGATTGCTGAGCGAAGGCGCAGGCGAGAACCTGTTTCTGGTGATCGACGGCGCGTTGCATACGACGCCGGTCAGTTCGGCGCTGCTGAATGGCATCACCCGCGACTCGATCATGACGCTGGCGCGTGACCGTGGCGTACAAGTGATCGAGCGCGATCTGCCGCGCGAATACCTGTACCTCGCGGACGAAATCTTCATGTGCGGTACCGCCGCCGAGATCACCCCGATCCGCGCGGTGGACGGCAAGCAGGTCGGCGCAGGCGATGCGGGTCCGCTCACCCGCAGGGTCCAGGACTGGTATTTCGGGTTGTTCGACGGGCGGACCGATGACAAGTGGGGGTGGCTCGAAGCCTTATGAATGCGACCATCCCTGACCGTTGCTTCGTTGTGCCTCCGACAATCTGTCGTCCGTAGGCAATGGCGGGGATCGGAACGGCCAACCGTGGCCTACTTTTCGCAATAGCCGTTTCGTATCGAGCTTCCCGTTTGACCCCGCCGCATGACGCCGCTGTACTTGGTGGATGAACCCCTCGCCCAACTTGTTTCTGATCGGCCCGATGGGTGCCGGGAAATCGAGCATCGGCCGTCACCTTGCGCAGCATTTCGACATGCCGTGCATCGATCTCGATGTGTTCATCGAGGAACGAACCGGCGCGAGCGTGGCGACCATCTTCGAGATCGAGGGCGAGGAAGGGTTCCGTCGTCGCGAGTCCGATCTGCTGGCCGACCTGACCGCTCGATCCGGCATCGTGCTCGCCACGGGTGGCGGCGCCGTGCTGACGCCCGCCAACCACGGCCTGCTGCGCGAGCGCGGTTTTGTCCTCTGGCTCGAAACCGGCATCGAACAGCAAATGCAACGCCTCGAACGTGACCGGAAACGCCCACTCCTCGTTGCGCCAGACCGCCGCGAACGCCTGGAGCAGCTTGCCCGCGAGCGCGACCCGCTCTACCGCGAACTCGCCGACCTCACCGTGTACGGCACTGGCGAATCCTGCCGGCACGCTGCCACGCGCATCGCTACCGTGCTCGAACAACACTGGCAACGCACGCCGGCAACGAAGGAATCGGCATGATGACCCGCATTGATGTGGGCCTGCCCGGACGTCGCTATCCGATCCTGATCGGTTCTGGCCTTCTCGACGATGCCACAGGATGGCGCGACGCGATCCGTGGCATTCACGCACTGATCGTCAGCGACAGCAATGTCGCACCGTTGTATGCGCAGCGGCTGTGCGCAACATTGACTGCGGAAGCGCAGCCTTTGGCTATCTCGACACTCGTACTACCAATCGGCGAAGAACACAAGAACCTCGAAGCGGTCGCACAGGTGCTCGACGCGCTGGCGCAGCTCGGTGCGACCCGCGACGCCTGCGTGCTGGCACTGGGCGGCGGCGTGGTCGGCGACATCGCCGGTTTCGCGGCGGCGTGCTGGATGCGCGGCATCGACTTCGTCCAGGTCCCGACGACGCTGCTGGCGATGGTCGATTCGTCCGTGGGCGGCAAGACGGGTGTCGATCACCCGGCTGGCAAGAACCTGATCGGCGCATTCCACCAGCCCTGCGAAGTGATCGCCGACCTCGATACCTTGACGACGCTGCCCGAACGCGAACTGCGCGCGGGACTGGCCGAAGTGATCAAGACTGCCTGCATTTGCGACGCGGATTTCTTTGTCTGGCTGGAGACGCATGTCGATGCATTGCTCGCACGGGATACGGACGCGCTGACCCATGCGATCACACGCTGCTGCCGGTTCAAGGCCGCTGTCGTCGAACGCGATGAACGCGAATCCGGCGAACGCGCGCTGCTCAATTTCGGACACACGTTCGGGCACGCGCTTGAAGCGGAAGCCGGGTATGGCACGCTGTTGCACGGCGAAGCAGTCGCGATCGGCATGGTTCTCGCGGCGCGGATATCCATGCACCTCGGCATGGCGGATACCACCGATGTGCAACGTCTCGCGGCCTTGCTAACCCAGTGCGGATTGCCGACCACGCCGCCTGTCGGCCTGGCCCACGAGGCGCTGTTGGCGCGTATGCAGCTCGACAAGAAGAACCGCGCGGGGTCACTGCGACTGATTCTTTGGCGCGGCATCGGACGAGCGGAAATTGTCGCGGACGCCGATGCCGCTGTGGTTCGCGCGGTGCTGTCGGGCTAAGGGGCACGTTACAATCGCGTTCCCGTCGCATCCGGCACGCGCGCTACGCCATGCACCTTTACCTGCAAACGCCACCCGGCAGCGGCGTCCAGCCACGCTACTGCCGCATCGCGCTGGAGCAGGATCTGCTCGGCGGCTGGACGCTGTACCGCGAATCCGGTACCGAGGGTGGGCGGGCGACACTCAAACGCGAGGTGTATCTCGACCGCGACGCCGCGCTGGCCGCATTCGAACGCGCACGCGACAGCCAGCTGAAGCGCGGCTTCAAGGTGATGATCACGCAGGGAGTCGATGCGCCACATGGCTGAAGAATCCAATCGCAGCAACCGTTTCCTGCGCGCGCTGCGCCGGCAACCCGTCGATACCACGCCAGTATGGATCATGCGCCAGGCGGGGCGTTACCTACCCGAATACCGGGCGACCCGCGAACGCGCCGGCAGTTTTCTCAGGCTTGCACAGACGCCGGAACTTGCCTGCGAAGTCACGCTGCAACCAGTCGAACGTTTCGAGCTGGATGCCGCGATCCTGTTTTCCGACATCCTCACGGTGCCTGATGCGATGGGGCTGGGTCTGCATTTCATCGGAGGTGATGGTCCCAAGTTCCATCACCCGCTGCGCGGCGCCGCCGACATCGCAAAACTTGGCGTGCCTGATCCGGAAGCGTCCTTGCGCTATGTGCCTGACGCCGTTCGCCTGAGCCGCCGCGAACTCGATGGCCGCGTGCCACTGATCGGGTTTGCCGGGAGTCCGTGGACGCTTGCGTGCTACATGATCGAGGGCGAGGGTTCGCGCGACTTCGCGCGCGTCAAGGCGTTCGCGCTGGAAGACCCTGCCGCAATGCACAAGCTGCTCGACGTGAACGCGCGTGCGGTCGCGGTGTACCTCGCCGCACAGGCCGCGGCTGGCGCGCAGGCGTTGATGGTGTTCGACAGCTGGGGCGGCATGCTGGCACCCGCGATGTTTCTGGAATATTCCCAGCGCTATCTCGCGCAGATCGCCGAATTGCTGCGCGACGATCCGCGCGCCTGCGATGTCCCGTTGATCCTGTTCTCCAAAGGCGCCAATGCCAGCCTCGAGGCACTCGCCAACACAGGCTGCACGGCGCTCGGACTTGACTGGACAATTACCCTGGATGCGGCGCGACGCCGGGTCGGCGAACGCGTGGCGCTGCAGGGCAACCTCGATCCCGCCACCCTGCTGGCGCCGCCGGATGTAATCCGCCACGAAGTCAAACGAGTTCTCGAAGATTTCGGCCTGCATCCCGGCCACGTCTTCAACCTCGGCCACGGCATTGCGCCGGATGTCGATCCCGAACATCTGCGTGTACTGGTGGATGCCGTGCACGAGCACGGACGCACCACACGTGGCTTACACTAACCGATTGTTCCTCAGCGTCTCAGCCGCATGAACCAACGCATCCTCACCGGCATCACCACTTCCGGCACACCGCACCTCGGCAATTATGTCGGCGCGATCCGGCCCGCGATCGCGGCCAGCCGCGCCGCGGACACCGATTCGTTTTTCTTCCTTGCCGATTACCACGCGCTGGTGAAGTGCGACGATCCGGCGCGCGTCGCGCGTTCGCGGCTGGAAATCGCCGCGACCTGGCTGGCCTGCGGGTTGAATCCAGCACGGGTTACGTTCTATCGGCAATCGGATATTCCGGAGATCCCCGAACTGACGTGGATCCTGACCTGCGTGACGGCAAAAGGGTTGCTGAATCGGGCACACGCCTACAAGGCTGCGGTGGATCAGAACACCTCGCGTGACGAGGACCCCGATGCCGGCATCAACGCGGGCCTCTACATGTATCCGGTTTTGATGGCCGCCGACATCCTGGCCTTCAACGCAAACAAGGTTCCAGTCGGGCGCGACCAGGTCCAGCACATCGAGATGGCGCGCGACGTCGCACAGCGATTCAACCATCTGTACGGCAAGGCTTGGCGTGCGGCCGGCGGCAAGGGTCAGCCTTTTGTGTTGCCTGAGGCCGCCACCGAGGAGAATGTCGCCACCTTGCCCGGACTCGACGGCCGCAAGATGTCCAAGAGTTACGACAACACCATTCCGTTGTTCGAGGGCAGCGCCAAGGCAACGCGCGAGGCCATCGCGCGCGTCGTCACCGATTCGCGTGAGCCAGGTGAGCCGAAGGACCCGGAATCATCCAGCCCGTACGCGATCTTCCGCGCGTTTGCGTCGTCCGATGAAACCACGGCGTTCCGCGCGGAATTGGAATCGGGTGTCGGCTGGGGCGAGGCCAAGCAGAAGCTCGGCGCACGCATCGAGCAGGAAATCGCGCCCCTGCGCGAGCGTTACGACACGCTGATTGCGCATCCGGGCGACATCGAAGATGCATTGCGCGAGGGTGCCCGCAAGGCACGCGCGGTGGCGGCGCCACGAATCGAGATGATGCGACGTACTGTCGGGCTCGGCACGTTGGTTGCGCCTGCGTCGAAATCGAAGGCGGACAAAAAAATCGAAAGACGTGCGCGCATTGTCAGTTTCCGCGACGACGATGGCTTCCGCTTCCGCCTGATTGGCGCCGACGGAGAGGAACTCCTTCTGTCGCGCGCCTTCCCCGATCCGCGGAGCGCCGGACAGGCGTCGCGCGCATTGTCCGCCCCCGGTGCGTCGGAGGCGCTGGTGGTGCAGGACGAGACCCGTTTCGCGTTCGTGGGTGACGGCGCGATACCAATTGCCGTCAGCGCCGCTTTTCCCGATTCCACCTCGCGAGATACCGCGCGCGACCGGACGCGCGTTGCGCTCGCGGCCTTGCGCGGGGACAACTGAGTGACCCGCTTCATCGCCCTGCTGCTGCTTGCCCCGTGTCTCGCGGTACTGGGCTGGCTGTACTGGTTATACGTTCGCCGACGTGCCGCAAATGGAGTATCCGCGGGCTTCGATGCAGGCGTGCTGGTGGCTGCCGCGTTGACATCCATCGCGTGCTGCGGAATTTTCTACGACCTCGACTACGGCCGGGTCGGGCCGATCTGGAAACAGGTCGCCGCAGTGCTGGCCACGTGGGCTGGATTCAACGTGGTGTTGCTGTACGGCTTGGCGCTGCACTACTGGCTGGGCCGACGCCACGCCTGAGCACATGCTGCACTGCTGCGGCAAGGCAGGTCCTTCAAACCTGCTCGAGGAGTCTTGCCCACGAACCCTGTGCGACCCTGCGTACAAACTTGCCATACGCAAGTGGAAACGTATCACGACCAGTCATGTCGTTCGTGTCATGCAATTGGCCGGACCAATCAGCCGCACGTCGCGCTGTTCACACTGTCGGTGCACCTGGGATAAGCCGGCTGTGGCGGGAACGCCGGGGTCCATGGCGGCGGTGGCGGCAGCTGCCGTGGTGCGTTGTCGATCTCCTTCATCAGCATATTCACGGCGGTGTGCAACTGGGCATCGTAGCCGCGATTGAGATCACCCGGTTCGTCGTGGACGGTCACGTCGGGCGAGACGCCGATGTTCTCCACCACCCACTGCGAATGCAACCCGTACATGCCATCGTCGGAAACGATCTGGTCGACGCCATCAAGCAGATGGAACGGACCGTCCTCGCCACGCACCCCTGCCCAGGTGCGGCTGCCGATGGTGGGGCCTAGATGATCCTTCTTGAACATGTAGGCAAAGATGTCTCCGTCGGATGCCGAGCCGCGGTTGAACAGCGCAGCCATGTAGCCGTGGAAAGCATTGGGCGTGGGGTCGTACCAGCCATAGCGGCTGGTGAACATCCCGGCAAGCTGGCGATCGATGCGGTCGAACAGGAACGGATCGATGAAGCCGCCCAGGTTCCAGCGGTCATCGAAGATGATGCCCTGCTTGCGTATCTGGCTGTAATACTGACGGATGAACTCGTGCATGCCCGTGGCGCCCATGTCTTCCATGTACACATAGCCGATCTTGCCATCGGAAAGCTTGCTGACTTCCTCGCGGTTGTGCCGGATCCACGCGAGCAGGTGCAATTTCGCGGCATTCGCTACCGGCTCAACACGTATGGTCCAGGCATTCCTGCCGGAGGCGTCTTGCGACAGGCGCAGATTCACCGTGGTGCCGTAGGTGCCGTTGAGCAGCTCGTAGGGATTCATCGGTGCCTTCAAGTCCTGGCCGTTGATTGCCAGCACGTAGTCGCCGACCGCGACTTTCAGGCCCGGCTGAAACAAAGGCGCGCGATACCCCGGGATGGTGTTGTCGCCATGGTAAATGCGCGACAGTTTGTAGCGCCTGGTAGCCGCATCGAGGGCGAACTCCGCCCCCAGATCGGCCGTCGTGGTCGCCGGACTCTTGAAACCTTGGTATGGAGTCCCGCCGCGGACGTACATGTGGCTTTCGCCAAACGTACCGACCATGTTGGCGATCAACCACGTGACGTCGTTGCGGCTGGCCACCAAAGGCACCAGGACGCGATACCGCTGTCCGATGGCGTCCCAGTCGGTCTTGATCAGATCGGGATCGAGGAAGTAATCGCGCACATTGCGCCAAGCCTCGCCGAAGCTCGTGGCCCATTCGGCGCGCGGGTGCACCCAGCGGCGCACGTGCGCGAGATCCAGCTTTTCATCCTTGGCCTTCTTGTCGAATTTTGCCGGGCGCAGCACCCAATGGCCTTCGGCCTGATAGAAGAGGGTCGAACCGTCGGCCGACAGCACCAGACCCTTTCCGCCCTTGTCCAGGGTCAGGTCCTTGCGCTTCTTGAGGTCGTAGGCGCGCAGCAGGGGCGTCTCGCCGGCAAGCTTGCCCCCAAGGATCTGATTGGGCCGGGTGGCGTAGTAGACCACGCCATCGGCAGCCACCACGCCCGTGATGTTGGCTGCGGGTACCGGCAGTTGGACGGCGCGTGACATCAAGCCATCGAGATCAATATGCAACGGCCCGAGATGTTTGGACGGGCTCTTCTTTCCATCTTTGTCTTTGTTGTCTGCCTGTGGCTTGCCGGCGGCCTGAGGTTGGCGAGGTGCCAGCGGAGATGGGGTGTTGTTGGCCAAGGTTGCTGCGTACAGGCCACCCGCGTCGAGGCTGGCCATGGTGGCATCGAAATTCGAGAAAGCCGGATTGACGGTCCTGTTGGATGCGAAGAATAGATACTTGCCGTTATCCGAAAACGCTGGCGCGAAGTCGTCGAACTGGCCGCTGCTTATACCGTGCAGAGTGCGGTCGGTTACGTGGTACAGGAACAAACCACTCTTGCGGTCCGGCAGCATCCGCGAGAAGGCGATCCAGTCGCTGCCCGGCGACCACGTCAGGTCGCCGAAGGTAAACCGGCTGCTGGGATCGGTGGCGACCTTGTAGCGCGTCCCGCTTTTGACGTTCTGTAGCCACAGATTCTGGTTCGAATCGACATAGGTGATCCACCGGCCATTCGGGCTCCAGGTAAGCGGCCCCTGGTAACTCAGTTTCGAATCGTGGGTCAGCAGAGCGGGTTGACCTCCGATGGCACTGCGCAGCGCAATTTCATCGCTGCTGCCCTTGGCCAGGATGAAGGCAATCTGTTTGCCATCAGGAGACCAGACCGGATTGCGCTCGTCGGCGCCCGGCTCGTGGGTCAGGGTTTCCGTACTGCCGTCTTTGGCAGGCACGGTGAACAGGGCACCCCATGCGGAAAACACCGCCAGCTTGCCGCTTGGTGCAACCGCGGCGCTGTCGACGTGCTTGCCGGCATCGACCCAGTGCGGTTGCGCAGCGATGCCATTGAGGGGCACGCGCACGTCGATCTTGTGCAGCTTCTGATCGTTGAAGGTGTATACGTACAGATCACCGCCATCGGAAAGCGCAATGCCGTCGTCGCCAAGCGTCGGCCAGTCGACGTCATAGGTATCGAAATGGGTGAGCTGGCTGAAGTGGTTCTGGCTGAGCGAATACGACCACAGGTTCTGCACCCCGTGGACGCCGCGATCGGAGATGAAGTAGATGGAATCGCCGTGCCACATCGGCCACACGTCGGCACCCTTCCAGTGGGTGATCTGGCGAATCTTGGCGGTCTTGAAGTTGTAGATCCAGATGTCTTGCGCCTGGCCGCCAAAATAATGTTTGCGGTGGTAGGGCCGCAGCACCCGATCAAGTTTGTTGTAGGCAACTTCCTGACCATTGGCGCTAAACGACAGCGGTCCGGTCCATGCCAGCGGCAACCGGGTCGGCAAGCCACCGTCCACCGGCACGCTCCATGCGTGCATGACCTGCGGATTGAAGCTGTTGCGGCGCGACAGGAACACGACACTCTTGCTGTCAGGCGTCCAGCCCATGACGATGTTGTCCGGGACCGGTTGCAGCTTGTCCTTGCCGACCTTTTCGTTGATCGAGTGATAGGTCAGGCGCTTGACCGAACCACCTGCGGCAGGGATTACGTAAACATCCGTGTTGCCTTCGTACCAGCCGGTAAAGGCGATCCAACGCCCATCCGGCGAGAAATGCGGCGCCATGTCGAAGCCGCTGTCCGACGTCAACTGCGTGGCGGTGCCGCCCGCAAGCGTGGTATTCCAAAGATTGCCACCGGCTTCGAATACCACGTCGTTGCCGTGCATCGTGGGATAGCGAATCAGGGTCTTGATCGAGCCGTCAGCTGCGGGTGTCGCCTGGGCTGCAGCCGAAGCAGCAAATCCCAACCCTGTCAGTATGCACAGGCACCCGATAAACCACTTGAGTCGTATCGTCATCGCGGAATCCTCACGGGAACGACCGCCCAGCCAGGACGGATAACTCGTCAATCCTGAACCCGACACGATGATCGTCAAGTCCCGGAAGTCATGCCAAAACCGTGTGGCGATCAGGTCCCCGCCTCAAAAACATAAAGAGAAAGAGGGGCCGCAGCCCCTCCGCGTGACGCGCCATGCAAGGTTCGGACTACTGCGGCAGCGCCAGGTCGTCGAGGATTGCCTTCAGGAACCGCGCGGCCTCGCCGCCGGTCGCGGCGCGGTGATCGAAGGTTACGCTGATCGGCATCCGGCGATGCACCTCTATTCCGCCCATCACCGCAACGACGTCGTGCGACAGCTTGCCCGCGCCGACGATCGCCACGCACGGCGGAACCACCACTGGCGTCGCGTAACGGCCTGCGAACATGCCAAAGTTCGAAAGGCTGATCGTGTAACCGGAAAGCTCCGACGGCGGGATCGAGCGATCCTCGACCTGCGCGCGCAAGCGATTGATGCCTTCGCGCAAGCCACGCGCATCCAGCATGTCGGCGTTGCGCAGCGTCGGCACGAACAGGCCGTCATCGGTATCCACCGCAATGCCGATATCTACGTGCGGGTGCTGCGTACGTGAGAGATTCTTGCCATCGAACCAGGCGTTCAGTGCTGGCACTCCCTTGCACGCGGCGACGATCGCGCGGATCAGGCGCGCCGTGATGTCATGCTTGCCGAGCCATGCGTGCAGATCGGCGTCGTCGACCAACGAGGTCGGCACAACCTGCGCATGTGCGTCAGCCATGACCCGCGCCATGTTGCGGCGCACACCCTTGAGCTGTTCCGGCTGGCCGGTGGCCTGCACCGATGGTGGGGTGGTGCGCATGGGTTTTCCGGATTGCGACACGGTGCTGCGTTGAGGAGTGGCCGCTGGCGCGCGGCTCACAGGTGCCGAGGCTGCTGCCGTGCCGAGTGCAGCGTTGCCGGACTCAGCAGCATCCTTGACGTCCTTCATGGTGACCACGCCACCCGCGCCCGTTGCCCTGACGCGCGCCAGATCGACCTTCAGCTTCCGCGCCATCGCGCGCACGGCCGGCACGGCTTTCGCGCCACCCACGCTGGCAGCTTGTTCATTGCGCACTTCATTGCTGCTCGAAACCGCGCCAACCACGGTGCCTTCATCCTCGCGCTCGGCCTTGCCACCGGCCTCGATCTCCCCGCCTTCGTCGGAGGCCGTCACCTTCTGCTTCGATTCCGGCTCCGCGGCCTTCGCGGGGGCGTGGTGGTGACCACCCGCCGCGTTCTCGGCACGCTGCTTGGCCTTGGGGTCGAGCTCGAATTCGGCGAGCGCGGCGCCGGTATTGACAACGTCGCCCGCGGCACCGTGGAACTTCAGCACCTTGCCGGTATACGGCGAGGGCACCTCGACAACCGCTTTCGCGGTTTCCATCGACACAAGCGGCGCGTCGAGCTTGATGCTGTCGCCTTCCTTCACCATCCATTCGACGATGGTGGCGTCGGGCAGGCCTTCGCCGAGGTCGGGGAGATGGAATGTCTTGTTGTCGGCCATGTTGAGATGCCTTTCTCTCTGTGAACCCCTCTCCCGACGGGAGAGGGGCAGGGGTGAGGGTCCGGTGGAACCAGAACCCTTGAAGCTTGCCGAACCCTCATCCGGCGTTTCGCGCCGCCTTCTCCCGCGGGGGGAGAAGGGAAAAACCTCAGCCCGCAGCCAGCGTCCGCTTCGCCGCATCGACAACGCGCGCTGTGCTGGGCAACTGTTTCATTTCAAGACGATACAGCGGCGTGTGCACGTCCCAGCCGGTGACGCGCGCGACCGGCGCGAGCAAATCATAGAGGCACTCCTCGGCGATGCGCGCGGCAATCTCTCCACCGAAACCCGCTGTCTTGGGGGCTTCCTGCACGATCACGCAGCGACCGGTTTTCTGCACCGATTCGGCGATGGTGTCGAAGTCGAGCGGGGTCAGCGTCGCGACGTCGATGACCTCTGCACTGATGCCGTCCTTCGCCAGCGCCTCGGCCGCTTCGAGGCATTCCTTTACTTCCGCGCCCCAGGTGACCAGCGTGATGTCGGTGCCGTCGCGCAGTACGAAACAAACGTCCAGCGGCAGCGCCTCACCATCATCCGGCACTTCTTCCTTGTATTGACGGTAGATGCGCTTGGGTTCGAAAAACACCACCGGATCGGGATCGCGGATCGCGGCCAGCAACAGGCCATAGGCGCGCGCGGGCGAGGACGGCAGCACCACGCGCAACCCCGGCACGTTGGCGAACAGGTGTTCGTTGGCCTCCGAATGGTGCTCCGGCGCATGGATGCCGCCACCCCACGGCGCGCGAAACACCGCCGGGCAGCTCAGGCGCCCGCGGGTGCGGTTGCGCATGCGCGCGGCGTGACAGCAGATTTGCTCCATCATCGGGTAGATGAAGCCCTCGAACTGGGCTTCGGCGATGGGTTTCATGCCCTGCGCCGCCATGCCGACGGTGACGCCAGCGATGGTGGCTTCGTCCAGCGGCGTGTCGAATACGCGCCATTCGCCGAATTTTTCGGAAAGACCTTGCGTGGCGCGGAACACGCCGCCGTTGACGCCGACGTCCTCGCCCAGCACCACGACCGACTCGTCGTGCGTCATTTCGTATGCAAGCGCCTGGGTGACCGCTTCGATGAGTGTGATCGCGGCCATCAGTGCGTGCCCTCTTCCAGCGCCTGCGCGGCTTCACGTTGGGCGACGAGATCGGCGGGCAGTTCGGCGAACGTGTAGTCGAACATCGCAGTGATCGGCTGGGACTTCGTCTCGAGGTAGGTATTGACCTCGTTGTCCATCCACTCGTCACACTCGGACTGCAAGGCGTCCTCCTTCTTCTTGTTCCACGCTTTCTTCGACTCCAACCAGGTGCGAAGGCGCTTGACCGGATCCTTGGTCCAGGCGTCCTCGACCTCGTCCTTCCCGCGGTATCTGCGCGCATCGTCGGCAGTAGTGTGATCGCCAAGGCGATACGTCACGCACTCGACGACGCTGCCGCCCTTGCCATTACGCGCGCGTTCGACGGCATCACCCATCGCCTTCTTGACCGCGATGATGTCGTTGCCATCGACCTGGATGCAATACAGCCCTGCGGCAATGCCCTTCTGCGCGAGGGTCTTGGCGCCGGACTGGATCTTGCGCGGCACCGAGATCGCCCACTGGTTGTTGACGATCGCGGCGACCATCGGCAGGTCGCGCGCGCCGGCAATATTGATGGCGCCGTAAAAATCGGCTTTGCTTGACCCGCCGTCGCCGATCGTGCACACCGCGACGCGCTTCTCTTTGCGGATCTTGAACGCAAGCGCCGAACCCGCCGCATGCAAGCACTGGGTGCCGATCGGTACGGACCAAGCGAAATCGTGGCGCGCCGGCTCATTCGGGTAATCGTTGCCACGTTCGTCGCCGCCCCAGTACATATAGACGTCGCGCGGACGCACGCCGCGGTAGAGCTGCGCGCCGTATTCGCGGTAGCTGGGCGCCAACACGTCCTCCGGCTTCAGCGAACTGCCGATGCCAACATGGGTGGCTTCGTGGCCAAGGCATGAGGCATAGGTCCCGAGCTTGCCGGTGCGCTGCAGCGCGATCGATTTGGTGTCGAAGACCCGGGTCGAGACCATCAGCTTGTAAAGCTCGACCATCTGTTCAGTGTCTTTCGCGAAGTCGGGCAGATCCTTGCGGACCAGCTTGCCTTCGGGGTCGAGGTATTGCAGGTATTCGATTTCAAACTTGGCGGCGATGGACACGGAATTCCTCCGGGTACGTGATACGGGTGCTCGGGCCGTCGGCACGCCCGGATGGCATGACGACTGGTGCTGCTCGCAGACAACACGTCTGCGCAAACG
This sequence comes from Rhodanobacteraceae bacterium, assembly GCA_050737995.1. Classification (GTDB taxonomy): domain Bacteria; phylum Pseudomonadota; class Gammaproteobacteria; order Xanthomonadales; family Rhodanobacteraceae; genus 66-474. The sequence continues at coordinate 27,493 of JBOHYR010000066.1, read as the reverse complement.
GGCCGCGCATTATCGCATGCACCCGATGGCCACCGCAGGCCTTGCAATACGCCTACGCATGTTGCAATGCAGCACGATGACGCCAGTCGATTCGGATCAGTGCTGTTCGCAGGGAGCACCGGAATCATGGCACGCCATTGCGGCACTCATTCCGTTACGCTTTCGTTTTGCGATCGTCCCCGATCGCCGCATAGCCAGAATGACCGTGGGCCGGTCCGTCCATAATCAACCGGAATCAGAACGGCCAAAGCCGCCATCCATGGCACCGTGCTCCGTGGCCCGACCTTTCACAACATCGACTTCGAACAAGACACCTGAAACCATGAACGACAGCAACATGCGTGAACTCGAGGCGGGCATCGAACGCGACCTCGAGGGTCGGATGACCTACGCGAGTTACCTGCAACTCGACACGCTGCTGGCGGCGCAACGGCCGCTGTCGGACCCGCCTTACCACGACGAGATGCTGTTCATCGTGCAGCACCACGTCGCCGAGCTGTGGCTGAAACTGATGATCCATGAGCTGCGCGCGACTATCGCGGATCTCGAGGCGGATCGAGCTGATCCGGCGTTGAAGAAGCTCGCACGAATCAAGCGCATCCAGGACCAGTTGTTCAACGAGTGGGCTGTACTGGAAACAATGACGCCCCACGAATACCTGAAGTTTCGCGATGCGCTCGGACCGTCGTCGGGTTTCCAGTCGCTGCAATACCGCACGGTCGAATTCCTGCTCGGCAACAAGAACGCGGACATGCTGGCCGTGTTCGCGCACGATCCCGGCGCGCAGACCAGCCTGCGGGCCACGCTCGAAGCGCCCAGCCTTTACGATGCTGCGCTGCGCTGGCTCGCACGACAGGGACACGCGGTTCCTGAAGCGATACTGCAGCGCAACGTGCGCCATGGCTGGAGGTACGAGGCATCGCTGCTGCCTGTCCTCAGGCGCATCTACGAAGCGCCTGAGCAATTCTGGCCCGAATACGCGTTGTGCGAAACGCTGGTCGACGTCGAAGAGAATTTCCAGTTGTGGCGTTTTCGCCACATGAAGGCGGTCGAACGTATCATCGGCCATCGCCGCGGCACCGGCGGGTCGTCGGGCGTCGGATTCCTGAAAAAGGCCCTCGAGCTCGCCTTTTTCCCCGAACTGCTTGAAGTGCGTACCGAGATCAAGCCCGCCTGATCTGCTGCACTGCTCCTTGCCGCAGCGGAGGACGCACCGCTATCGTCGCGCGCAGGCTGGCGTGGTCAGCCATCCGGAGGGCTGACGATGCACGCAGACAACAATACGCACGAATATGCGTTGCCGGAGTCAGGCAAGTTCCTGGGCCATCCGCGCCTGCTGTGGATGCTGCTGATCGTCACGGTCGGCGTGAACTTCATGTTCTACGGCTTTCGCGCGTTTCTGGCGCCCTATGCCGCGGACACGTTCTTTGCCAACCTGCCGCACGATGAGGCGCTCAAGCAGGCCAACTACCTGTTCGCCGGCTTCGGCGCACTCAATTACGGCCTGGCGATCCTGGGCGGCTGGGTGGCCGACAACGTGCTCGGTGAAGTGCAATCGCTCCGATTGTCGCTGTGGTTGTCGATTCTGGGCCTGGTCGGCATGTCGGTGCCGAACCGCGAGATTTTCATGCTGTCGTTGGCGTTCCTGGTACTGGCAACCGGCCTCGGGATTCCGCTGACGGTGTTGATCGGACGCAACTATGCCAAGAACGATCCCAAACGTGACGCCGGCTATACGCTGTTCTATCTCGCGATCAATTTCGGCGCCTTCGTTGCACCCTTCGTCTGCGCGGATTGGATCGGTGCGACCTACGGTTATCGCTGGGGTTTCATCGCCGCCGCGGTGGGTATCCTGTGGGCGGCCATCGTGTTCGAGTGGAAGCGCCGCGCCATACCGGGCGCCGACGAAAAGCCGCGCTTCAAGCGCGCATGGTCTTCACCCGTCGTGGTGCTGGCTGCGCTGGTGCTGGTATTGCCGTGCGCGTGGCTGCTGGCGCATCCCGACGCGATGATGGGGGCGGTGTATGGACTGATGGCGCTGCTGGTGGGCTATCTGGCCGTCAGCAGTGTGCGCCGCCGCGATCCCGTGCAGGGTCAGCGTTACATCGCGCTGCTGCTGCTGTTCATCGCGATGGTGCTGTTCTGGGCCATGAGTTTGTTGAGCGCCAGTGCGCTGAACTTCTTCGCGCGGGATTATGTCGCGCCGTTCTGGCATGGGCGTCTGCTGGGTGTGCCTTGGAACTACCTTCTGTTCCAGTCGGTAAACCCGTTGTACATTCTGATCTTCGCACCACTCATGGCGATGCTGTGGCCGTGGCTCGACAAGCGCGGCATCAACCCTTCGACACCGCGCAAATTCGGGATCGGCCTGCTGCTGGTGGCGTTGGGCTACGGCGCGCTGCTGTATGCCGTGGATTACCTGCAACTGCCCGGCGGCAAGGTCGCGGCGTGGACGCTACTCGCCTGTTACCTCGGCTCGACCATCGGCGAGCTTGCGCTGTCGCCGATCGGTTATGGGGTCGTGGGCAAACTGGCCGCACACGACGAGGCATCGCTGGCGATGGGCGGCTGGTTTGCGGGAGTCAGCGTGTCGTACATCCTGGCCGGACAGATCGCCGCGTTCACGACCACCGGTGGCATCCAAGCCTATGCGAACGTATTCGAGTGGCTGTTGATCGGCGGCGTCGCTGCCGCGCTGACTTACCTGATCGCCGCCCCGTGGATCGTGAAGCTGATGCACGGGGTGCGTTGAAGCAACCGTTGATTGCGGCCGCATCGCGGGCGTCAGCGATGGGGCCGCCGAATCGACGAGGGCAACCATGACCGAGGCCATCCAGAAAGCAGCGTTGTCCGGCGTGCCGGATTTTCCGCAACGGTTTGGGCATCCGAAGCCGCTGTGGATGCTGTTCATGACCGAATTCTGGGAACGCTTCGCGTTCTACAGCGTGAGCTGGGCGCTGGCGCTGTACATCGTGCAGCAGTTTTACCACGGCAGTCCGTCGGGCCAAGCCTGGGCCAGCGGCATCTTCGGTGCGTACACCGCGCTGATCTACGGCACGGGTATCTTCGGCGGTTGGGTAGCGGACAAGATCATCGGCTACCAGCGCACCATCCTGCTGGGTGCGTTGGTGATGGCCGCCGGACTGTTCGTGCTGATGTTGCCCCAGCGCCCGATGCTGCTGCTTGGGCTCGCGCTGGTAATCGTCGGCGATGGTCTTTTCAAACCCAACATTTCGACCATGGTCGGGCAATTGTACGGTCGCGACGATCCACGCCGCGACCGCGGCTTCACGCTGTTCTACATGGGCATCAACGCGGGCGCGCTGGCCGCGCCGCTCCTGACCGGCTGGATGGCCGCGCATTTCAGCGCGGCGCCGTTGCAACAGAACTACCGGCTGGTCTTCGCCGCCGCGGGCGTTGGCATGCTTATAAGCCTCGTGTGGTTCTGGTCAGGCCGACGCCAGTTGAAGCACGTGGGCCGTCCGGCCCCAGGTGCGGAGAGCCCGCTGCGCGTCCTGTGGGTGCTGGGCGGAGCGATCGTGGCGGTGCCGCTGGTGTACTTGCTGCTGTCGAGGGTCGGTGCGGATGGCCTGCAATGGCTGCTCGGCTTGCTGTTTGTCGCAGTCGCGGCGATGTTGCTGGTGGAAGCCGCACGCCACGACCGGGTACAGGTCGAGCGCGTGGTCGCGATGCTGATCATCTTCGCGTTCAATGTGCTGTTCTGGATGTTCTACTACCAGCTCGGCACCTCGTTCAATTTCCTCGCCGAAAACATCGTGGACCGCAAGATGTTCGGTGGTTGGATTTTCCCGGTGGGTTGGTTCCAGTCGGTCAGTCCGCTCGCGATCATCGTGTTCGCGCCGTTGGTGACCCTGGCGTGGGCATGGCTCGACCGGCGCCGGACGGAGCCATCGATACCCCGCAAGTTCGGCATCGGGCTGGTCTTCAACGGCATCGGATTCCTGGTGCTGGTGTTCGCGCTGTCGAAATTGCTTGGCGCCGACGGGTTGATCCCGTTCTGGCCGTTGGTGCTGTGCTATGTGATGCAGACGCTTGGCGAACTGTGCCTTTCGCCGATCGGGCTGTCGATGGTGACCAAGCTGGCGCCCCCGCGCCTTGTGGGTTTCGCCATGGGTGGCTGGTTCCTGTCGCTGGCGGTGGGCGGCAACCTCTCCGGCCTGTTCGCCAAACACATCGCCGGCAGCAGCGGCATGACCGCGGCGTCGGCGCTGTCGGGTTTTACCTTCGGTTTCTGGCTGCTGCTTGGCGCCGGCGTGCTGCTTTTGTTGATCTCGCCGTTCGTCAACCGGTTGATGCACGGAATCAAATGAGCGCAGGATGCACTGATCCCGTACAGCCAAGCGATTCGCAAACGAACTCGCGATGAACCGGAACCCCGCACAATTCATTCGCCGGCAGCCGGACTGCTACAACGCCGGCGAACCGTTATGAATTGCCACTACCGCGCGGAGGACGCCGGCCACGATGCCCAACACGATACCAACGATGACAACGACGATCTGAATTTTGAAATAAAGGCACAGCTTGTTTTGCGCGAGAATGAACGCCGCTTGATCATCGGCTGCGACAGCCTTGCTGACGGCTGACGCACATTGCAGCAGCACCACTCCAACCCAGACGAAGAGACAGCCAAGCACCAGCAGGACAACTTCGGGAGCAATGTTGTCGCCTTTTACAACATGGAACAGGGCTCGAAGACTGTTAAACACGCCGCCAAGAATGGCCAGAATACCGACAGCTCGAATCCAGCTGCGTCCCGAATAGAGCGGCATGCCGAGTTGTTGGACCAGCGACTGATTTTCGTTCATGGTCATCCCCATTCATGCGGCGAGTGCCGGCCCGCGCAGCCTAGTCCTCGGTATGGCCGCCGGCAAGCGCGCGTTACAATGGCCGTTTCAAGACTCCAATGCGGAGGATGTCATGAGCGCACAACCCAATACAGGCATGCAGCCGACCATATTCGAGAACCCCATGGGGGTGAACGGCTTCGAGTTCGTCGAGTTCGCCGCACCGGATCCGAAGCTGTTGCACGCTTTGTTCGAACGACTTGGCTTCGCAGCAGTGGCGAAGCATAAAACCAGAGCGATCACGCTTTACCGGCAGGGCACATGCAATTTCCTGGTCAACGAGCAGCCGGATTCGTTCGCGGCCGATTTCGCGCAAAAACATGGCCCGTGTGCCTGCGGTTTCGCGATCCGTTTTTCGAAGCCTGCAGCCGAAGTGTTGAAGGCGACGCTGGCCAACGGCGCGAAGGAAATTGGTCACATGGCGGATACGCGCGCGGTGGATGCGCCAGTGATCGAGGGCATCGGTGGCTGCATGCTGTACTTGATTGACCGCTACGACGACCAAGGCAGCGTGTTCGACGATTACAAGTGGCTGGTGCCGGAAGGCCAGCGCAACCCCGATGGATTCGGCCTGACCTTCATCGACCATCTGACCCACAACCTCAACTTCGGCAACATGAAGAAGTGGGCGGATTACTACGAACGCCTGTTCAATTTCCGCGAGATCAAGTATTTCGACATCAAGGGCGCCAAGACCGGCCTCGTTTCCAAGGCGATGACCGCGCCCGATGGCATGGTGCGCATCCCGCTGAACGAGTCGAACGACCCCAAGTCGCAGATCAATGAATACCTCGACGAGTACAAGGGCGAGGGCATCCAGCACATCGCGCTGTTCACGGACACCATCTACGAAACGGTGGAGGCGATGCGCAAGGCCGGCGTCGAATTCCTGGATACGCCCGACACCTATTTCGATGTCATCGACGTGCGCGTGCCCAACCACGGCGAAGACGTGCCACGGCTGGCGAAGAACAAGATCCTGATCGATGCCGACATGGAAACGAAGAAGAAGCTGCTGCTGCAGATCTTCACCCAGAACTGCATCGGTCCGATCTTCTTCGAGATCATCCAGCGCAAGGGCAACGAAGGTTTCGGCGAAGGCAACTTCACCGCGCTGTTCGAATCGATCGAGCGCGACCAGATGCGACGCGGGGTGCTCTGAGGATATCCGTGATGGCGCATGACTATCTGTCCGGCTTCGGCAACGAGCATTCCAGCGAGGCTCTGGCAGGCGCGCTGCCGCTCGGCCAGAACTCGCCCCAGCGGGTGCCATTCGGCCTGTACGCCGAACAGCTCTCCGGCACCACGTTCACCGCGCCACGCCACGCCAACCGCCGCAGCTGGCTATACCGCATCCGCCCGGCTGCGCTGCACGGACCGTTCACTCCGTTCACCCAGTCACGCTTGCACAACCGTTTCCACGAGGTGCAAACCCCGCCGGACCAGATGCGGTGGAACCCGTTCCCGTTGCCGGGGCAACCGGTCGATTTCGTCGATGGCCTGTTCACGATGGCGGGCAACGGCAGCGCCGCGATTCAATCCGGTGTAGGCATTCATCTGTATGCCTGCAACAAGGCAATGCGAGGCAGGTTTTTCTACAATGCCGACGGCGAAATGCTCGTCGTACCGCAGCAGGGTCGCCTCGCAATCGCGACCGAGTTCGGTGTGCTGGAAATCGAGCCTCAGCAGATCGCGCTGCTCCCGCGCGGCGTGCGATGCAGGATCGATTTGCCCGATGGTGACTCACGCGGTTACCTCGCCGAGAATTTCGGGGCCGCGCTGCGATTGCCGGAACTGGGACCGATTGGTTCCAACTGCCTGGCCAACTCACGCGATTTCGAAGTGCCGGTAGCGGCATACGAAGATGTCGAGGGCGATTTCGAGTTGGTCGCCAAGTTCCAGGGCAACCTGTGGCGCGCGCCGATCGCTCATTCGCCGCTGGACGTGGTGGCGTGGCATGGTACCCACGTGCCGTATCGCTATGACCTGCGCCGATTCAACACCATTGGCTCGATCTCCTACGACCACCCCGACCCAAGCATCTTCACGGTGCTGACCTCGCCTTCCGACACCCCCGGCACGGCCAATATGGACTTCGCGATCTTCCCGCCGCGCTGGCTGGTGGCAGAGCACACCTTCCGACCGCCGTGGTTCCACCGCAACGTCGCCAGCGAGTTCATGGGGCTGATCCACGGCGAATACGATGCCAAGGACGCGTCAGTCGGCGGCGGCTTCGTGCCCGGTGGCGCCAGCTTGCACAACTGCATGAGCGGCCATGGCCCCGACGCCGCAAGCTACGACAAGGCGCTGGCGGGGGACTCCAGCAAACCGCAACACGTCGTCGATACCATGGCCTTCATGTTCGAAGCGCGCAACGTGATTCACCCGACCCGGCAGGCGCTGGAATCGCCGCAACGCCAGCGCGACTATCAGGAATGTTGGCAGGGATTGCGGAAACACTTCGATCCGTCACAACGTTGATGGCAGAGGGCAACGCATGAAACTCGGAACACTGAAGGAAGGCGGGCGCGACGGAACCTTGATCGTGGTCAGCCGTGACCTGGGTCACGGCGTGACCGCTCCCGATGTTGCGCCGACGCTGCAGGCTGCGCTGGACGACTGGCAGAACACCGCGCCGCGGTTGCACGCCCTCTACGACGCGTTGTGCCTGCACCGTCAAAAGGCCGTGGAGAACGCCTTCGAGCTCGACTTCGCCGCACTGGCGGCGCCGTTGCCGCGTGCCTACGAGTTTCTGGACGGATCGGCCTACCTGCCGCACGTCGAGCGCGTGCGCAGGGCGCGCGGCGCGACCGTGCCCGAATCGTTCTACACCGATCCGTTGATGTACCAGGCCACCAGTGCGGCATTTCTCGGGCCGCGCGATGCGGTGCGGGTGTCGAGCGAGGACTACGGCATCGATCTCGAGGCCGAAGTGGTGGTCGTGACCGACGACGTTCCGATGGCGGTGACGCCGGAACACGCCTCGCACCATATACAGTTGCTCGGGTTGGTCAACGATGTGTCCTTGCGCAACCTCATCCCGGCCGAACTCGCCAAGGGCTTCGGTTTCCTGCAATCCAAGCCACGCTCGACGCTGTCGCCGGTACTGGTGACGCCGGACGAATTGCGGGACGCCTGGCGCGACGACAAGCTGCACCTGCCGATGCGCACATGGATCAATGGTCAGTGGTTCGGCGAAGCCGAAGCTGGCGAGGACATGCAGTTCAGTTTCGCACAATTGGTGGCACACGCCGCGAAGACCCGTCCGCTCGCAGCCGGTACCATCGTGGGTTCGGGCACCATTGCCAACCAGGACACCTCACGCGGCGCGTCTTGCCTCGCTGAGCAACGCACCGTCGAGAAACTTCGCGACGGTGAGGCAATCACGCCGTTCCTCAAATACGGCGACACGGTAAAGATCGACATGCACGACGTCGATGGCAACTCCATATTCGGCTCGATCGAGCAGGCCATCGAGCCGGCCGCCGCCTGAAAGCGTGTACGAACGTGGCTGCGGTAAACTATCGCCCTTGACCCGCCGCGGCGCTCTGGCGCCGGATACCATCATGCAATCGCGTTCGTCACAATCTTGCGGTGGCGTGCCATCGGAGCGCCGTACCGGCATTCCGGCAAATGACGACGCCGATCACTTCTGCTCGACCTGTGCGTTCGCCGAGGCGTGTGCGGTCGCGGGTTACGGCAAGACCGAATTGTCCGAGCTGCATTGCCTGGTGGAACACGTCGGGCCATTCGAACCCGGCCAACGCGTTTTCCGAAGCGGCGAGCCCTTCCGGGCGCTGTTCGCGGTGCGCTCGGGCATGGTGAAGACCACGCTGGTGGACGCTGAAGGACGCGAGCAGGTGCTCGGCTTTTACCTGCCAGGGGAAATGGTCGGCCTCGACGCTATCTATCCCGATCACTATCAGTGCGATGCCATTGCGCTGGAAACCACCAAGTGCTGCCGATTCTCGTTCCCGGCGATGAGTGCGCTTGCGGCGCGCCAGCCCAAGATCCAGCAGCACCTGTTCCGGTTGCTCAGCAAGGAACTCGGCTCGGCCAGCCTGCTTGCAGGCGACCATTCCGCTGACGAGCGCATGGCGGCATTTCTGGTAGATCTGGGTGACCGCTATGCGGGCCGCGGCCTGTCGGGTACGCAATTCCGACTCAGCATGGCACGCGCCGACATCGCCAACTATCTTCGGCTTGCGGCGGAAACCGTCAGTCGCGTTCTCGGCCGCTTCCGCGAACAGAAACTGATTGCGATCGATGGCCGCAGTGTGGAATTGCTCGATCCGCAGCGCCTGCGCGAGCTGGCACGCTGCGTGTTGAATGCTTGATCCGCGACGCTGTTGATCGGGGTCAACATTTACCCGTGGGGTCAGTGCGAGACTGCTTGGCGCGCCCAAGCGTGGGCGCATGCGCATGCGACATCTGCCCTGACGCCTCAAGCCTGAAGATGGCCGCTTGGTACCTGCAAATCCTGTGGACCCACATCGGTTGCGTGATCGCCTCCGGCAGCCTGTTTTTCACACGCGGCTGCATGATGCTGGCGCGACTGCCAGCGGCCAACCACATCGTGCTGAGACGCATCTCGGTGGTGATCGATTCACTGCTGCTTGCCGCTGCGGTTGTGCTGACCACGATCATCCACCAGTATCCCTTCGTGCAGGCGTGGCTGACCGTCAAGGTGCTGTTGCTGGTGGCCTATATCGTGCTGGGCGCGTTCGCGCTGCGGCGAGGCCGCACCCTCGCCGTCCGCGCTACGTGCTTTGCCGCGGCACTGGTCGTGTTCCTCTTTATCATCAGCGTCGCGTACGCGCACAACCCGCTGGGCGCATTCACGCACTTGTAATGCGACAGCAATGCTCCGTCCGGAGCGGCTGTTGCGGGAAGTCGGGACAGGAAGCCCGTTCCGATTATCGTGGGCTTGGGTGGTCCGGCCCGCCGATCCGAGTGCCAAGGCGGCGATCACGGGCGATCGCACAACTAAGTCCGTGTCACTACCCCATCGCGCAGCAGTATCGGCACGGCCACCAATGATTGGCCGCGGCAGGGCCCTTCCACGCACAACCCGCCTTCACGCAACGCAAAAGTGGCGCCGTGCACGGCGCAGGTCAATTTGTCGTCCTTGACCAGGAACAGGCCCGGTGCATAATCCATGCGGCGCCCCGCGTGTGGACAGATGTTAAGCCACGCCAGCACCGAGTTGCCGCGCCGTGCCAGCAGCAGTGGCTCACCTTCCGGATCGGGCGGGTCGACGCCCAACACGCCGCCATCGGGGATATCCTCGAGGCGGCACAGGATCTCATTGGGACTGGTCATGTCCATCCACGACTCCGGACACTTGTGGCCGCAAGCTCACGCCCGCATGGTATGAGGTGACATTCTGCCACGGGGACTGATTCCATGCGCGCGCAAACCATATTACTCAGGTTACCCCGGAACCCCTTGCTGCACATGCTGGTGGTCGCTGCCGGCGCGGTACTGCTGGCAGGCCTGATCGCCATGAGCCTGATCGTCGGCACGGCAGTGCTGGCCGTCGCGGCCATCTGGTTGTTGGCGCGGCGTTGGCTTGGCCGCCGTAAACACGATCAGGGCGATCCAACCATCATCGACGGGGAATTCACTGTGGCGCCGCGGCGTGCACGCGACGCCCTGCCCCGCACGGACTGAACGAACCAGGCGTCACGACAAGATACGGATGGCGGACGCAAGACGCAGCCCTCAGCATGTATGCATGAACGCCAAACCCGCCATCGACACCAATGCCCGTGACCCGGTCGATCGGGCCCGCGACATCCTGGATCGCGCCGAATCCGCGCCCTCGCTGCCCGACCTCGCTGGGCGGGTCGGGCTTTCGCCCGCGTGGCTGCAACGCAGCTTCCGGCGGCGCTTCGGTGTATCGCCCGCTGAATACGTTCGCGCGCATCGGTTCACCCGATTCAAGCAGGCGTTGCGTGAAGGGTCGGACATCACAGATGCCGTCTATGCCGCTGGTTTCGGCTCCGGGAGCCGCGTTTACGAGCACAGCGACCGCCTGCTGGGAATGCCACCCGCGCGCTACCGCGAAGGCGGTGCGGGTATTGCCATCCGTTACACCACGGTGGCTTCGCCATTGGGGCGGGTACTGGTCGCCGCGACGGAACGGGGACTTTGTGCGGTGACTGTAGGTGACGGCGACGAGGCGTTGCGCGCCGCACTGCACAAAGAATTCCCGCGCGCCACGCTCACGCGCATCGATGCAGGCCGCGACGAATGGCTCGGCGCGGTGGTCGCCCGCATCGCGCGACAGTTCAACGCCAACGACCGTGGCAAAACGCTGCCCTCGCTACCGCCGCTGGACGTCACCGCAACCGCATTCCAGTGGCGCGTCTGGCAGGCATTGACCCGCATCCCCATCGGGGAAACGCGCAGTTATGGCGAGATCGCCCACGACATCGGCGAACCAGCCGCGGCGCGCGCCGTGGGCCGTGCATGCGGCGAAAACAAGCTGGCCCTCCTGGTGCCCTGCCACCGCGTGGTACGCGCGGACGGGACGCCGGGCGGCTGGCGTTGGGGCGCGGCGCGCAAACAGACCCTGCTTGAATGTGAACGGCGGGATGCCGCCCCGCATTGAATCTCGCCCGATGCTGTCATCCTCCATTCCACGGCGACGCTGTCGCAATGGATGGCAGGCGACCGCCGTGGAGTAAAATTCACACACCGTTTCGATGCATGGTTCGTAGCCTCCGTCATGATCAAGTGGATCGTCCTTGCCCTCCTGATTGCCTGTGCCCTCTACGTACACTTCCGCGGCAAGGTGCGACATCGTTTTTTGCGCCAGATTACCGACCACTCCACTTTCATGGCGCCTATCAACGTGTTGATGTACGCGTTTTCTCGCGTGCCGGCGACGCCTTACCTCACGCCTTCGGATTTCCCCGAACTCGAAAACCTGCGCGGAAACTGGCAAACCATCCGTGATGAAGCCATCGCGCTTGCAAAGGCCAGCCATATCAAGGCATCGGACCAGTTCAACGACGCCGGTTTCCATTCGTTCTTTCGTACCGGATGGAAACGTTTCTACCTCAAGTGGTACGACGATGCGCCGCACCCGTCGGCACTCAAGCTCTGCCCGAGGACCATCGAAATCCTGAAGGCCTCACCGCATATCAAGGCCGCTGCTTTCACGCAATTGCCGCCGGGCAGCGCACTCGGCAAACACCGTGACCCGTTCGCTGGATCGCTGCGCTATCACCTCGGGCTGATTACGCCCAACGACGATCGTTGCTGGATCCGCGTCGACGGCAATCCTTACAGTTGGCGCGACGGCGAGGACGTGGTGTTCGACGAAACCTACATCCACTGGGCCGCCAACGAGACCAACCAGGATCGCATCATCCTGTTCTGCGACCTCGAGCGCCCGATGAAATACCGCTGGGCGCAAGCGATCAATCATTTCGTCGCACGCACCTTGCTTGCGGCGGGCACTTCGCCCAACGCCGAAGGCGACCGCACCGGCGGCATCAACCGCATCTTCAAGTACGCCTATTCCATCCGGCGCGTCGGCAAGTCGCTGAAACGACGCAACCGCAAGCTCTACTACGCCGCCAAGTGGACGTTGCTGCTCGCTATCCTTGCCGCGGTATTCGTTCCCTGGCGCATGCTCTGAGTCGCACGCCCGGTCACAACTCGCGCAATGCCGTGGTCACCGGCAGCCGCGCAGCGCGCACCGCGGGAAACAGGCCGCCCACGAATCCGATCGCCAGCGCCCACTTGATGCCGGTCCACAGCAAGGCCGGCGTCACGCGGAACTGGAACACCACTTGGCTGAAGTTGCCACCCATCGTGGATGCCGTGTAGCCATTGAACACCAACCACACGACCGCGGCGCCGATCACGCCGCCGAGCAATGCCAGCAGCATGGTTTCCAGCAACACCGACCCCACCACCGGCAGTCCGCGGAAGCCGATCGCACGCATGGTTGCGATTTCGCGCGCACGCGCGGCAACTGCGGCGTACATGGTGTTGAGTGCGCCGAAGATCGCGCCGATCGCCATGATCACGCCGATGGTGATCCCGACGATGCGGATGACCTTGCTCAGGCCTTCCGATTGCTTGTTGAAATAGTTACGTGTGGTGCTGACATCCACCTTCAGGCGCGGGTCGCTGGCCAGCGACGCCTTGAACTGGCTGAAGGCCTTGGGTGAAGTCAGCCGCACGGTCACCGATTCCGCACTGCTGCCGCGTCGGTATGCCGACGCGACGGACTTGGAATCGCCCCACAACTCCGAGCCGTGCGCGTCGCCAGAAGCGAACACGCCGACGATGGTCCAGTCCTGCCCCGCGAGGCGCAGCTGCTTGCCGACATCCAGCCCGACGAACTGACGCTGCGCGTTCTCGCCTACATCAAGTTCGCGCAAGCCAGTGGTGAATTTGCGTCCCTTGATGATCCTGACGTTCGGCCAGACTGTCCATGCCTCCTCACCGACGCCGCGTATCGCGACGTTGGAATCGGTCGCGGGATCGCCCTTCTTCGGCACGTTGGCGACCACCACCAGTTCCGCGGACGCGACCGGCTTGTCTTGGGCATCCTTGGCGACACCGGGAGCATTCTCGATCACGTCGATCTGGTCGCGCGAGAGCACCGAGTTGCTCTCCGACCCCGAACCGCCGCGCAACACGATCGCGGTGTCGTTGCTGCCGGTCTGTTGCAGGGTTGCGGTCAAGCCGTCACCCATGGCCAGCAACGCCACCAGCACGCCGACCACGCCGGCAATACCGATCACGATCACGGCGGCGGAGCCGAGACGTTCAGTGAGCGTGCTCAGCCCCACTCGTGTCACCGAGAGAGTGCGCCGCCCGCCACGCGTGAACCCCAGCCACAAAGCCAGCAGCACCGCCAAACCCAGAATCACGGGCCATGGCAAAACGGTCCACACGACCAACCATGCAATCACGACCGCGAAAACCACCAAACCGGACAGAAAGTTGTTCATGTGCATTCTCCTCAGCGCCCGGCCAAGGCATCCACGATCTTCAGGCGCATGCCGCGCAGTGCGGGCAAGACGCCGACCATGATGCCGATCACGATCATCAACACGACCCCCTCGATCCAACTCACGGCGCCGATCGAAGGCAACTGGACCATGCCGCCGCTGCCCTTCGCGACGGCCGGCCCGAGGACACTTGCAATCCCCACTCCGATCACGCCGCCGATCACGAGCAGCAGGATGGATTCGGCCAGCACCAGCAGCAGCACGCTGCGGTTGGGAAAGCCGATCGTCTTCAACACCGCCAACTCCGGAATACGTTCGCGCACGGCCTGCGCCATGGTGTTCCCGGTCAGCAGGATCAGCGTGAAGAACACCGCCGCCATGATCGCTTCGACGATCAGGCCGATATTGCCGATCTGCTTGGCGAAGGACGCGTTGAAGGCATTGGCTGTCTGGGTCTTGGTTTCATGGTCGGAATTGGCCGAGATCGCGTCGATCGCACGCGCCACCTTGTCGGCCAGCTGAGGGCTCTGCAGCTTGACCACGTACCAGCCCACCGTGTGCTGGCTGTACAGGTTGCCCTCGTCGAAGTACTTCCAGTGCAGGAAGAACAACTGGTCGGTGCCATTGGGCGCATCCTTGGTGGTCTTGTAGATGCCGACGATGGTGAACGGCCAGGTCATGTCGCCGTTCTTGCGCGGGAAGATCTGCGACTTAAGCGGAACTTGCTGCCCCACCTTCCAGTGATAGCGGGCAGCCAGCGCCGCACCGACCAGCGCGCCATCCTGCGTCTCGCCATAGGCCTTACGCTCGGCAGGCGTCAGCACGATGTCGGGGTTGGTATCGAGGTACGTGTCGTCGACAGCAAAACTGAAGATGACATTCTTGGGGTCCTGGTACACGCCACCGAACCAGTTCTCGTGGCCCACGCCTTGCACGCCCGGAATTGCCGCGATGCGAGTTTGCAGGCTTTCCGGCAGTCCGGTCATGATCGAGAAGCGCGAGGCCACCACCAGCCGCTCGGCACCCGCGAGGCTGTTGCTGCCGCTGGTGAACGCCACCCGCACCGAGTTGAGCAGGCCAAACAGCAGGAACGCGGCGATGATCGATATCAGCGTGAAGATGGTGCGTGTCTTGCGCCGGAACAGTGCGCTCCAAACCAGCTGGAAGTATTTCATGTCAGCACCTCGTCGACCCAAAGCCAGTCATTCCGGCAAAAGCCGGAACCCATGTTGCTTGGGTGCGTCGCGTGAAGATCAAGGTGGATTCCGGGTTCCGCGCCGAACTTCGTCCGGCGCGGCCCCGGAATGACGACATTCATGTTGAACGCTTTCATGCTCATCAAAGTTCACGCCGTCCCGTGCTCTACCAACGTGCCCTTGTCCAGATGCAGCGTGTGCGACGCGTATTCAGCGGCCTTGGGATCGTGGGTGACCATCACGATGGTCTTGCCGTGTTCGCGGTTGAGGCGTTGCAGCAGCGTCAGCACTTCCTCGGCGGATTGACGATCGAGGTCGCCGGTCGGTTCGTCGCACACCAGCAGCGTCGGGTCTGACACGATCGCCCGCGCAATCGCGACGCGTTGCTGCTGGCCCCCCGAGAGTTCCGACGGCTTGTGAGATGCGCGATCCGCCAATCCCACCAGTTGCAGTGCGATCGAGGCATTCTTCTTGCGCTTCGCGCCCGACAGCCTGGTCAACAAAAGCGGGAGTTCAACGTTCTTCTGTGCGCTCAACGCCGGCATCAGGTTGTAAAACTGGAACACGAATCCCACGTTGCCGGCGCGCCAGCGCGCGAGTTGTCCTTCACTCATCCTGTCGATCCGCTTGCCATCCACGCTGAGGCTGCCATCGGTCGGAGAATCGAGGCCACCGATCAGGTTGAGCAAGGTGGTCTTGCCGGAACCCGACGGCCCCATCAGCGCGAAGAAGTCGCCGCGCGCGATGTCGAGATCGATGTGATGCAGTACCTCCAGCTTCTGCTTGCCGCGCGTGTAGGTCTTGCTCAGACCCCTGATCTGCACCAGAGGGCCGTTGGTCGCTTGCACTTCCGCAACTGCTGCGTTCATCGTCGTCACCTCTTGCGGCTATTGTTTATTTTCGTCATTCCGGGGCTGCCCGCGGATCAGTGCGTGCGGCTACGGAATGACGAGATGAAAACCAGTAACGTTCTGCTCCGTGATGCGACGGTCATTGCGAATCAGCCGCCTTCACTTGTACCTTCTCGCCATCCTTCAAATCCGCCGGCGGCGACTTCACCACCTCCGAGCCAGCGCTCAAACCCTGTGTGATCTGTCGCATGTCGGAAAAATCCGCGCCCGTGGTTACCGGCGTGCGTTCGGCACTACCCCTGTCTACCACGAACACCACGTCCTTGCCGTCGCGTTTGACCACCGCCGACTTGGGCACCAGCACACCCGGAAGCGGTTTCGCGTTGTCCTTTCGTTCCTCCAGGAACGACACCCTTACGCCCATCTGCGGAATGATGCGCGGATCTTTCTTGTCCAGTGCGATGCGCACCTTGACCGTGGCCTTGCTCTTGTCGGCACTCGGGATGATCGCGATCACGTGCGCGGGAATCTTCCAATCCGGATAGGCATCCAGCACCGCCTCGGCGGGCATGTCCGGTTTGACCCGGCTGATATAAGCCTCGTTGACGTCGACGTCGACTTCCAGCGAGTTCATGTTGACGATGGTGGCGATGCCGGTAACGGTGGACCCGCCGCCCGTGGTGTAGGGCGACACGATTTCGCCGATCTGCGCGCCCTTGTCGGTGACGACGCCCGTAAATGGCGCACGCACGATCGTGAAGTTCATGTTGATCTGCGCCGCGCGCACCTGGGCTTCCGCCGCCTCGGCGTTCTTGATTGCGACATTCAGCGCAGCGCTATCGGTTGCAACCAGCGTATCGGCCTGTTGGGCAGTCTGGCGCGAAATGTAACCCCGCTTGACGACAGCGTTGTCGCGCGCCGCATCGGCCCGCGCCTGCCGCAGCGTCGCGCGCGCCTGCACGATCTGCGCCTGCGCAGCGGCATATTGCGCCTGCGTCGCATCGAGTTGTGCCTGATACTCGGTCGGGTCCAGCCGTGCCAGGACTTGTCCCTGCTTGACGTGTTCGCCTTCCTCGATGAGTACTTGTGTCAGGGTACCGATGATCTGCGCCGACACGTTGGCCTCCTGGCGTGCAACGACGTAGCCAGTTGCCTGCAGCACCGCCGCGTCGCTGCTGGAAGCCGTCGCCACCGCGGTTGCGGTCTCTACCGTCAGCGCCTTTGCGCGCATCGCGAACGCGGCCACGCCTGCCGCGATCAGCAGCACGATCACGACGCCAGCGACCCACGGCCAGCGCGGACGGCGCGAATCATCATCATCGCGCTGATCGCGATCGATGCGCAGCTCGTGCAGTAGATCCTTGCCGGAATCGCTCTCGTTCACCCGCTGCCCCCATGCAAGCCACCCTGCGTGGCCGCGCAAGTCTGGCATATCCTGATGCGACTCACAGAGGGTCGCCATCTGCAAGCATCAAGCATCGCGCCTGACAGGTGTCATGCAATGTCCGGCTTGGACCCCGGAACCGATCGATGCTATCCGACGCACATCGCGCCTACAATTGCACGTTCCACTTCGAGGTGCCGACGATGCCGTTCCTGTTCGATCCGCCCGCCATCCCGGGCCTGCCAATCACCGGCAGCGACACGCGTTTTCCTGTCCACCGCATCTACTGCATCGGCCGCAATTACGCCGAGCATGCGAAGGAGATGGGTGCCCAGGCGGTGAGCCGTGCCAATCCCGTGTTCTTCATGAAGCCTGCGGATGCAATCGTGCCGGGCGGTGGCGCTGTGCCGTATCCGTCCGCAACGCACGAACTGCACCACGAAGTGGAAATGACCGTCGCCCTGTCCAAGGGAGGACGCGACATCGATCCGGCGCGGGCGCTCGATTGCGTGTTCGGCTACGGGGTCGGTCTGGATCTGACGCGCCGCGACCTGCAGGCGGCGATGAAGGCGAAAGGGCTGCCTTGGGACGTGGCCAAGGGCTTCGACGCATCCGCACCGGTGTCGGCACTGCGCGCCGCCTCCGAGATCGGTCACCCGGCGCATGCCCGGTTGTCGCTGGAGGTGAACGGCGAATTGCGTCAAGCCACCGACATCGCGGACATGATCTTCCCCGTCGCCGAAATCGTAGCCGAGCTCTCGAAACTGTTCGAACTAAAGCCCGGCGACCTGATTTTCACGGGCACGCCCGCGGGCGTGGGTCCGCTGTTGCGTGGCGACGCATTCCGCGCCGCGTTGCAAGATATAGCCGTACTGGAAGGCCGCATGGTCTGAATACATGGCCTGTTGCGCAATATGCCTGGAAGTGCCTAAATGGGCGCGCCGCGATGCGGCAGGGCGGTCATCTCGGCTACCTCCAGCAAAAGGAGTACGCAATGAGCTTCGCAAAAGACTTCAAAGCGTTCATCATGCGTGGCAACGTGGTCGACTTGGCTGTCGCAGTGGTCATCGGTGCCGCATTTGGCAAGATCGTCACGTCCCTGGTCAACGACATCATCATGCCTCCGATCGGCATGATTACCGGAGGTATAGACTTCTCGAAGCTGAAGGCGATCATCCAGAATTCGCCCGACCCAAAAAAGATCGTTGCGATCAACTACGGTACCTTCATCAACACAATCATCACCTTTCTGATCATCGCCCTCGCGATTTTCGTCGTGATCAAGTTGCTCGAGAAGGCTATGCCGAAGAAGGAAGCCGCCCAGCCACCGACCCCACCCGACGTGGTACTGCTGGCCGAGATCCGCGATCTGTTGAAACAGCAGCACTGAAGCTACACCACCAGATGGTCGCCCCCTCACCCGGCAAACACCGCGTGCCTGTCTCGTGTTACCCCAAGGTGACAAGGTCAGGTGAGGGGGCATCATTGGATTGACCAAGTCTCTGCTGCTGAGATGAACATCGAGATCCTGCGAGCCGACATCACCTCGCTCCATACCGACGCGATCGTCAACGCCGCGAACGAGGCTTTGCTGGGTGGCGGCGGGGTCGATGGTGCCATCCATCGTGCTGCGGGCCCGCGCCTGCTAGAAGCTTGTCGTGAAATTCCGGAAGTGCGGGCCGGTGTGCGCTGCCCGACCGGCGAAGCACGCATTACTCCTGGATTCGATTTGCCCGCGCGGTTCGTGATCCACACGGTGGGGCCGGTATGGCAACGCGGAGTGCATCTGGAACCCGGGTTGCTCGCCGATTGTCACCGAAACGCGCTAGCGCTCGCGCGCGTACACGGTATCGACAGTATCGCATTCCCCGCGATCAGTTGTGGCGTGTACGGCTATCCGCGCGACGCAGCGGCGGCCGTGGCGATGGCGGTGCTCGCCGAAGAACAAGACAAAATGCGTACGCCGCACAGGATTGTGTTGTGCGCGTTCGACCGCAACATGGCCAACGCATGGAAAGCCGCTGCGGAACGGTTGCACGTAGAGGTCAGCGACACACTGATGTAGGAGTGCGCCTGCACGCGATAGTCTCGCCGCGCAACTCGACCCTTACGAAGGGTACAATGGGGGTAGGCCCGGTCTATCGCCGCCCGCCGGCTCGCCTGCGTTTTGCCATGCAAATCCACGGGCGAACGTCTGCATTACTGCCGCGCAAGCTGACTCTGCGTCAGCATCCCGCCAACGAGCGCGCTGCAGGGCATCCAGCGCTTCGCGTTGTGAAGGATCGGATAGCGCGTTGCGCAAAGCGCCCGTATTCACGATCCCGCGTCGCAACGCATGCGCCCACGCAAGCAACGCACGCTCGCACTCCGCCGCGTCGCCCACACGCGCGGCATCCAGCGCGTTACCTTGCAGTGCCTTCGGATCAACAAACGCTGCGGCAGTATTCGCGGTGCCATTGGGTATCGCCGTTTTGTTTGTCATGTTTGTGGACGACGTTCCTGTATCGCCTTCCTCCCGGCTCGCATCGCGATCTTCGCCCGTCAACATGCGCAATTCACGTTTACGCGTCCTCCACCATGCCCCGGCCGCCACGGCGGCCAATACCCAAAGCGCGAGGCTGGCCAAGGCAAGATTGCGCCACTTCGTGTTCGTGGAGGATGCCGCAGCGGTACCTTGCGCGTGACTCGCAGCGACGCGCATCACCGACGTACGGCCCGAGGAGACGGTTGCCGCGGACGACCCACCTGGTGCCGACGAGCCTGCAACCACACCGCTGACCTTCAGCATGTGTGCCGGCGACTTCGCCTGCTCGGGGCGACTCTGCACCACATTCCACCAATTCAGGGTGATGGCCGGAATCGAAAGCACCCCGTTGCGATCGGGCACGATTGCGAAGCTGCGCGTGCGCGTACCCTGCAGCCATTTTCCGCTGTCGTCGGTCGAGTCCCGGGTCTGATCGGGATACACCCGTGCACCTTTTATGGATGGCAACTCCGGATCGGGGAGTGCATCGGCAGGCACACCGCTGGCGCTGATGCTGAGTGTCAGTGTCAGTGGCGCGGAAGCGTTGACTTCGCCATTGGCTGGCAATCCGGAGAGCCTGACCTGCACGCCGCGCGCCGGCAGCCAAGGCTTGCCTGCGTTGGCCGGTGGCACACGAGCGTTGAGTTGCGTGGTCGGCGCCAGTGCACGAATCGGCGTGCCGAACCCCCGCAAGGGCGCGTTC
Source organism: Rhodanobacteraceae bacterium (assembly GCA_050737995.1). Lineage (GTDB taxonomy): Bacteria > Pseudomonadota > Gammaproteobacteria > Xanthomonadales > Rhodanobacteraceae > 66-474. The sequence goes on along the minus strand of JBOHYR010000066.1, from coordinate 6,989 downwards.
AACAGCGCATTCGGGTTGTTCAATGCATTGGGATTGTTGAGCCACGCGTTGGGATTGCCCCCCCCCAGCTGTCTGCCCTGAAACTCGGGCCCTTGCACTCTGATCGGACCACCACGTTGCGGGATCAACGCCCAGCTGCGTTCGATGACCTCGTAGGTGTAGCCGTCTCGCCGGGTCACATAGCGGTGGTCGCGGTCGAGCTGTATCAGGCGCGCGCCATCGGCGCTTGGATCGCCGAGCGCCCCATCCACACCCGGCAGGTAAAACAACCGCAGTGTATACACGGTTTGCTGTCCCACCCAAGGTGAACTCGACAGCACGCTCGCTTCCATGAATACGGGACTGCCGACTTTGCCGGTGCCTCCACTCGGGGCCGCGCCGACCAGCAACGTCAACGGCAGCGTCTTGCCGCTGCCCACGTCCAGCGCCGGGATGGTCAAGGTGCCTTCGTGTTTCGGCTTCAGGGCAATGCCGAGCTGCGAAGTGGTGGTGCTTTTGCCATTGGAGATCTGAAGGCTACTCGAACGCGAACTGCCGAGAATCTCGAAATCCTTCTGCAGCGGCGACAGATCGGGCGTGCCCAACGTGCCGGTCGACTTGATGTTGAGGGTCACGGTGTCGCCAAGACTGACGTGACTGCGATCGAGAAACGCGTGCGGCGTGGCGGCCTGCGCCAGCGGCATGAACAACGCCAACGTCACGATCCACCATCGCCGCATCATCACTGTTGGTTCTCCTGCTGCTTGCCGTCGTGCTGCTCCCACTCCAAACGGAACTTGCGTCGCAGCAATGCCCCCGGGTCGTCCGGCACGGAACGCAACATTGCGCGCTGCTCTGCGTCGAAGCGTGAACTCGTTCCCGGTTCCGATAGGCCGAGCGCGAAGGGCTGCGGCCTTGCACCGGGTTGCGATGACTTCGCCCGTTGCAACTCTTTCTGCAACCCTCGCCGCGCCTGTTCGGCCTGCCGGTTCTGCTGCGCCGTCTGTGCGGCCGACGAACCGCTGCGGTCGTCTTGTGCATCGGTCGCATGCCGCCCACCCTGCGTAGCGGAAGGATTCGGTTGGGTGCCTCCTTGTTTACCGGACTGCGGCCGCGACGACGAAAACGGCGCCGGCTGCCCCGGCTGAGGCGACCCCGTTGATGACCCTGGCGACCGCGTGTGCCGCGGGGTCTGCGACTGCGAACTGGCGTTGCCGGGTTTGCCGTTACCGTCACCTTGCTTGTGTTGCCCCTGGGCAGACGATGCTGGGGGATGCCTTTTCAACCAAGCCTCTACCGCATCGATATTGGCGCGCGCGTCCGAGATATTTGGATCCTGCTGCAAGGCCTTTCGGTAGGCCGCGATTGCTTTGTGATACTCGCCTTGCTTGGCCAGCACATTGCCAAGGTTGTAATGCGAGCGTGCATCGCGGCCTTGCGCGAATGCCTTCGCGGCATCGGCGTAATCACCCGCGCGATAATCGGCCGCTCCACGCACGGCCGATGTCGCGGCCAGCTCTTGTGCCCGCCGGGCATCGCCATGTCGTAGCGCGCGCAGTGCGCGCTGATCACGGTTGGCCCATAACGAATCCCAGGTCGAGGCATGCGCAGCGGGCATCGTGGCCGGCAACACCAGCACAACCAGCACCAGCAACCAGCCGCGCCGGAATGCCAGCGCCGCGAGAACCAGTAGAATCGGCAACAACCACACGCCGCCATCGCGCCATAGTTGCGCACCTTCACCGTGGCTCGCATGGCTGGCCTCCGCAACCGGGGCACCGAACGCGGTCGCACCGTTGCCATCTGGTTGCAACACCGCATAACGGCCACCCCCCGCAGCCGCAACCGCAGCCAACGCCGTGTCATTGCGACGCGCCATCAACAGTCCGCCGGGGCCGTCCGCAAATCCGCCGCCCGCCTGCGGTACAGGAGCACCACTCGCGGTGCCGATGCCCAGTACATCCACGCGGATGCCGTCGGCGCGGGCAGCGTGCGCCGCATCGATGGCGGCGTCATCGGCTGTGTCAGTGACAAGCACGATCTCCCCGCCCTTCACGTGCGCCTGTTGCAACAGTGCGACGCTCTTCCCGATCCCAGCTGCGGCATCGTCGCCGGGCACCGGCATCACGTTCGGCTGCAACACGCGCAAAAGGTTCAGGACGGTACGCTTGTCATCGGTCAGCGGCGCGACCGTGAACGCGGCCCCCGCATAAGCGACCAATGCTGTACGCGCGTCGCCCGCTCCATCCAGCAGGTCACGCACGGCAAAACGTGCGCGTGCCATGCGATCGGGTTTCAGATCCTGCGCCAGCATGTCGTTCGAAAGCGATAATGCGACGACCCTCGCGGCGCCGTTGACGTACAGCGGCATCGATACTTTTTGCCATGCCGGCCCGGACATGGCTGCTATCGCCAGCAGCCACCCCGATGCGACCAGTCCGAGCGCGAATCGTTTGCGCGTGCCGGTGTCATGGATCAGGTGCGGCAATAGCACCGCATCGGCGATGCGTGACAACATCGCCCGGCCGCCCCCGCCGCGTGCAAGTGCCCACAAGGCCAGCGGCAATGGAGCCAACGCGAGCCACCACCAAGGGCGCAGAAAATGCAGCGGGAATTCCGCGATGCTCATACCGGCACCACCTTGCGCGGCAACAAGGCACGCCACGGCAAAAGCGTGCAACCGAGCAACAGCGCCAGCCCCAATGGCCATGGATACCATTCGCGGTTCGGGCGCAACAGTGACTTGCCCTCCGCGAGCGGTTCCAGCGTGTCGATGGTGCGGTACGCAGCGGCAAGCTGGTCGCCATCCGCGGCACGGAAGAAGCGGCCTCCGGTTTCATTCGCAATCTGCTTTAACACATTCACATCTAGATCATTGTCCGGAGCTGGCAATTGCATGCCGAACACGCTGATCGCCTGCGAATTGGAACCGACACCGATGGTGTAGATGCGCACGCCTGCGGACCTCGCAAGCTTCGCGGCATCCAGCGGCATCACGTTGCCGGCGGTGTTGACGCCGTCGGTGAGCAGCACCAGAACCCGCGCGCGCGCGGGCAGTTCGACAAGGTGCTTCACCGCCAGCACGATGGCATCGCCAATCGCGGTCTCGCGGCCAGCCAGTCCAATCGCCGCGCCATCCATCTGTTTGGCCACCGTATCAACGTCGAAGGTCATCGGCGTCAACAAATATGCATGGGTGCCGAACAATACCAAGCCCACGTCATCACCCGAACGATTGGCGATGAAGCGCGCCGCAATCGCCTTCACGGCGGCGAAGCGGCTGATAGCCCGATCGCCGAAGCGCATGTCCTCGATTGCCATGCTGCCGGAGCAGTCGACGGCGAGCATCAGGGCGCGTCCGGTGTGGTGCATCGCCTGCGGGGTGGCCGGTTGCTGCGGCCGCGCGGCCGCGCTAACAACCAGCAACCAAGCCAGCAACGCCACGCCGGTGCGCCATCGCGACGTGCGAATTCCCGTTGCGGTGGACGCGAGCGCCACTCGCTGCGGCAAGTACAACGCGACGCCGGGCGTGGCCGGCGGCAGGAACTTCCATATCAGCCACGGCAATGGCAGCAGCATGAACATCCATGGCCACGCGAACGTCATCGCGACCTTGACCCTCGCGACTCGGCGTTCGATGCGGAGTCAGTTGACGCTTCCTCACCCCGATGCGCTCCTCCCAGCGAAGAGGTAGACCAACACGGGGAACTTGGCCGGCGATGGAAAACGCGACCGGATCTGAATCCGTGGCGCCTGCACAGCGCACGCCTGCACCAGGCACGCAGCACGACCAGCAACGCTTCCGCGTCGAATTCGGGATGACTTCTAAACGGCGCGACAATCAGTGCATCGAGGCTTTCCACCTCACCTTTGTTCGCAGCACGACTGCGCAGAAATGAGCGCCAGGCCTCTCCGGCTTTTGCTGCAGCACGCGGATCGATACGCAGTGCGACGCGCCTGAGCAAGCGCGATGCGCCCGCTGCCAGTGACGCGGCATCTCCATCGCGCGCATACTTTGCCTGCAGCACATCGATTTCGCGCGAGGCCACAGCCCAGGGACGTAATCCCGGACGCCGCCACCTCAGCCACGCAATGGTTGCCGAGGCCAGCAAAGCCAGCCCGGCCAACAGCCACCAGCCCGGCGCAGGCGGCCACCACGCTGCGGACGGCAAATGAATGTCCCGCAGGATGGGCCCGACCGCGCTCACCGTCGCCTCGTCCGTTTGCGCCAGACCGGCGCGACCGCGATGTCTGGTTCATCGGTTGTCGCAAGCGTCGTCCACGGTATTGCCGCCTTGTCGCATGCATCGGCGAGCCGGCGACAGCCTTGCGACATGCCTTCGCGGAATTGCGCGCGGACTTTAGCGCTTGCCAAGTCGACCGCCTGCCTTTCCGATGCCGTCTCAAACACGTATGCACCGGTGGGTGCCAGCTCCAGCTCCAGCGCGTCGGCCAGGATCGCGACACGCAGGTCGGAATGCCGCGCGACACGCACTAGGGCCTGGACCGCGGCATCGTTGGTGCACCAGCCGTCGGATAACAGCCACGCCCTGCTACCGGGCGTGATCAGTCGTTGCGCACGCCCGAGTGCCGCGGACAAGGGCTCCCCAACAACACCATCCACGGCCTGCGCCTGCTCGTCCCATCGCGCCAGGGCACCGAGCACGGCCAGCGCACCGCGGGTTCCGCCATGCGGGTCGACCGCAGAGCGCACCGCGCCGAATGTCATGGCTCCAATCCGGTCACCGGCACGCACGCAGGTCCACGCCATCCATGCCGCTACACGTGCCGCGGCGACAGACTTGTAGCGCGCACGCGTGCCGAACCGCATCGTAGCGTGGGTATCGATGAGAAGCAGCAGGCTGTGTTCGCGTTCTGCTTCGAACAGCTTGGTATGCCATTTGCCGCTGCGTGCCGTACGCCGCCAATCGATGTTGCGTGCGTCGTCACCTGGCTGGTAAACACGCGATTCGGCATAATCCATGCCCCGTCCGCGCAACGCCGATGCATGGCCACCCGTCAAGGCCGCGCGCGCCCGAAATGCAACCGGTTTCGCGGCGCGTGCACGAAGTGCCAGCAATTCCGCGAGATCGACGCGGGTGATACCGGCATCCGGATCGACAGTGGACTCAGCGTTTGCAGGCATGTTTGCAATACACAACACGGATGGTAGGCACCGCCCGCCAAATCGGTGGCGATCGTGCGCCAGATCGGCGGGCAATGCCCGCCCTACGGCAACGGCACGCGAGCGAGCAACTGCCCAACCACATCGTCCACGCGCATGCCCTCGGCCTCGGCTTCGTATCCCAGCAACACGCGGTGGCGTAATGCATCCGGAGCGAGAGTCTGGATGTCCTCGGGCAGCACATAGTCGCGTCCCGCAAGCCACGCAGCGGCGCGCGCGCAACGTTCCAGCGCGATGCTGGCGCGCGGACTCGCGCCCCACGCAATCCTGTCCCGCAGCTTCGGCGCCCACGGTCGCGGATCGCGCGTGGCCAGCACGAGTTGCACGATGTACTCCTCGAGACCATCGGCCATGTGCAAGTCGAGCACCTGTTCGCGCGCCGCGAAAATGTCGGACTGACTGAGCAACTGGACAGACTGCACGTGCGAGCCGAGCTCGCTACGTGCACGCGCGTGCGCAAGCCTCACGATCGCCCGTTCGGATCCCGCTTCCGGATAGCGTACCGGCACATGCAGCAGGAAACGATCGAGCTGCGCCTCAGGCAACGGGAAGGTGCCCTCCTGCTCGATCGGATTCTGGGTCGCCATGACCAGAAACAGCCTCGGCAACGGCCAGGAGCGCCGCCCCATGGTGACCTGGCGTTCGGCCATGGCTTCCAGCAACGCCGATTGCACCTTGGCCGGTGCGCGGTTGATCTCGTCGGCGAGCACCATGTTGTGGAACAGCGGACCAGGCTCGAATTCGAACTCACCCGTCTGCGGACGCAACACGTCGGTGCCGGTCAGATCGGCAGGCAGCAGGTCAGGGGTGAACTGGACGCGGTGGAAGTTGGCTTCGATCCGCGCAGCCAGCGCCTTGACTGCGGTGGTCTTGGCCAAGCCAGGCGCGCCTTCAACCAGCAAGTGCCCATCCGCGAGCAACGCGATCAACAGCCGTTCGACCAGTGCGGGTTGTCCGATGACTTCGGTTCGCAACGCGTCTCGCAGGGCAACGAATCGCGCGTGAAGGGTGACGGGCGAGAATCCAGTCGCGCTGGAGGATGTCGCGGTGGTGGCGGTCTCGGCTGGCATGCGCCCAGTAGACCACAGTCGGGCGCAAAAGTTTTGCGTGGCTGGCGGGTCACGCCACAGCGGACCGCACCCGCAAATCAAGGCTTGCTCCCGAGAACGAGAGAGAGACAAAACAAACGGCGCGGTTACCCGCGCCGTTTAAAGGTACGCCGGACAACCCCGGATCAGTTGACCATGGTTTCCTGACCCAGGATGTGCGGGGTGATGAACACCAGCAATTGAGCCTTGTTGTTGATGTTCTTCTTGTCGCGGAACAGGGCGCCGAGGATCGGGATGTCGCCAAGGAAAGGAACCTTGGTCACATCGTACTCCTTGGTAAATTGATAGACGCCGCCCAACACTACGGTTTGACCATTCCCTACCAGTACCGAGGTATCGATCTCGCGGTGGTCGATCTGCGGCACGAAGCCGCCACCCGGGTTGGGGATAAGGGAATTCAACGAATCCTGTATCACCTTGAGCTTCATGAACACGCGGTTGTCCGAGGTGATGGTCGGCGTGACGTCGAGCTCGAGCACGACGTTCTTGAATTGCACGGTCGCGGTACCCGCGCCGCCAGCCGCACCGGAGTTCTGGAAGGTCAAATAGCCGATCTGCTGACCCTGCTGGATCGTCGCCTCCTGGTTGTTGGCGGTTACCACCTTGGGTTGCGAGATGGTCTCGCTGCGGCCTTCCTGCTGCGCGGCGGTAAGTTCCAGGTTCAGCTGGTAATCGCGCCCCAGGATGCCGATTGCAAAGCCACTGCTCCCAGTGGT
>JBOHYR010000065.1:0-19498 GCA_050737995.1 Rhodanobacteraceae bacterium | reverse complement strand
TGCGGGCAGCCGCCCTGGATCATGAAATCGGCGATCACGCGATGGAAGTTCAGGCCGTCGTAGAACCCGCGCTGTGCAAGATTGACGAAATTGGCGACCGTCAGCGGCGCCTTGTCGTCGAAAAGGCGCACGTGGATCGGGCCTTTGGAGGTCTGGAAAGTGGCGGTGAGGCTCATGGGCGGTACCTGTCTGGGAAACGCTCCAGTCTACCAGCCTGAACCGCGATCCCGGCCTATCCCGCGCCGGATCGCGATCACGGGTATAATGTGCGTCTGCGGCATGCCATGCCGCCCTTTTTCCCATTCACCGGCCGCATGCTGCGGCCGTTTCGCGTGCCCCAATGTCCATCAAAAACCTCCGCAACATCGCGATCGTCGCCCACGTCGACCACGGCAAGACCACGCTGGTCGATCAGCTGTTGAAGCAGTCCGGCACCTTGTCGGAACGTGCCGCCGTGCCCGATCGCGTGATGGACAACAACGACCTGGAGCGCGAGCGCGGCATCACGATCCTGTCCAAGAACACCGCGATCCGCTGGACCGATCCGCAGGGCGAAGAGTGGCGCATCAATATCGTGGATACGCCCGGACACGCCGACTTCGGCGGTGAAGTGGAACGCGTGCTGTCGATGGTCGATTCGGTGCTGATCCTGGTCGACGCGATGGACGGTCCGATGCCGCAGACGCGCTTCGTGACGCAGAAGGCGTTCCAGATGGGCTTCAAGCCGATCGTGGTGGTCAACAAGGTGGACCGTCCCGGCGCGCGGCCGGACTGGGTGGTCAACCAGACCTTCGACCTGTTCGACCGCCTCGGCGCCAGCGAAGAACAACTCGACTTCCCGATCGTGTACGCATCCGCGCTGCACGGCTACGCGGGACTCGAACCCGACGTTCGTTCGGGCGACATGACGCCGCTGTTCCAGGCCATCATCGAGCACGTACAGGCACCCGACGTCGATCCCGAAGGGCCGTTCCAGATGCGCGTGTCTTCGCTCGACTACTCCAGTTACGTCGGCGTGATCGGCGTCGGCCGCGTGCAGCGCGGCAGCGTGCGCACCAACATGCCGGTGGTGATCGTCGACCACTCGGGCAAGAAGCGCAACGGCAAGGTGTTGCAGGTCATGGGCTTCATGGGTCTCGAGCGCCGCGAAGTGCCGAACGCGCAGGCCGGAGACATCATTGCGATCTCCGGCATCGAGAACTTAAGTATTTCCAACACCCTCTGCGATCCGACCGCGGTGGAAGCGCTGTCGGCCCTGACGGTCGACGAACCCACGATCAGCATGACCTTCCAGGTCAACAGCTCTCCGTTCGCAGGCAACAAGGACCTCTCTGGCGGCAAATTCCTCACCAGTCGCCAGATCCGCGAGCGGCTGACGCGTGAAACCCTGCACAACGTCGCGCTGCGTGCCGAGGAAACGGCCGATCCGGACAAGTTCAAGGTATCCGGACGCGGTGAATTGCATCTTTCGATCCTGATCGAGACCATGCGCCGCGAAGGCTATGAACTCGCGGTGTCGCGCCCGGAAGTGATCGTGCGCGAGATCGACGGCGTCATGCAGGAGCCTTACGAACAGCTGGTCGTCGACATGGAAGAAGCGTACCAAGGCGGCGTGATGGAAAAGCTCGGCACCCGCCGTGGGCAACTGAAGAACATGGAGCCCGACGGCAAGGGCCGCGTGCGCCTCGAATACATGATTCCCGCGCGCGGCTTGATCGGCTTCCAGACCGAGTTTCGCACTCTCACTGCCGGCACCGGCCTGATGTTCCATGTATTCGACCACTACGGCCCGAAGTCCGAAGGCGTGATCGGCAAGCGCGCCAACGGCGTGATGATCTCCAACGGCACTGGTCCCGCGCCAGCATATGCGCTGTGGGGCCTGCAGGATCGCGGCCGGATGCTGATCGACGCTGGCGTGCAGATCTACGAAGGCCAGTTGGTCGGCATCCACGCCAAGGACAATGACCTCACCGTCAACGCGCTGCGGGGCAAACAACTCACCAACGTCCGCGCCTCCGGCAAGGACGACGCGCTGACGCTGACGCCTTATGTGAAACTGTCGCTGGAACAGGCGCTGGAGTTCATCGACGACGATGAACTGGTCGAGGTCACGCCGAAAGAGATCCGGTTGCGCAAGCGGTATCTCACGGAAATCGACCGCAAACGCGCGTCGCGACAGGCGGCGTAGCACCCCTTGAACACCGGCACCCCGATCCTGCTGGCATGGAGCGGCGGCAAGGATTGCCTGATGGCACTGGCGCGGTTGCGCGCCGACCCGGCGTGGAACCCGGTTGCCTTGCTGACCACCATCACCGGTCGGTTCGATCGCGTGGCGATGCACGGGATTCGTCACGACGTGTTGCGGGCACAAGCCACGTCGTTGGGACTGCCGCTGGTCGAATGCAGTATCGAATGGCCGTCGAGCAATGTCTCGTACGAGGCGGCGCACGCCGAAGCTCTGCGCCATGCCGGGAAGCGCTGGCCAGATCTGCACCACTGTGCATTCGGGGATCTGTATCTGGCGGATGTGCGCGCATACCGCGAACGCCAGTTGGCGCGCGACGGCTGGAGCGGCGTGTTTCCGCTCTGGGGTCTCGACACCCGCCTGCTGTCGCGGTCGTTCGTCGATGACGGGTATCGCGCGGTACTGACCTGCGTCGACACTACCCAGTTGGATTCCCGCTTCAGCGGTCGCGAGTACGACGACTCGCTACTCGATAAACTCCCCGCGGGCATCGACCCCTGCGGCGAGAACGGCGAGTTCCATACGCTGAGTTACGCGGGGCCGCTGTTTACGCAGCCGTTGAAACTGCGGCGCGGCGAATCGCTGCTGCGCGATGACCGGTTTCAGTACACCGATTTCGTTCTGGCATGACAGGCAAATCGTCGGTGGCCCTAATCCTGCGTGCCGTCCACGCAGTTATGGTCTGCACGAATTGCCCGGTCTACACCGTCCCGCGCTGAGCGCCCCGTGTCTGTGCTTCCCTCCGTCGATTGCGGTGGTCAGCGGCAATTCTCGGGCAGGTAGTTGTCGCGGATATCCGGGCTGCTGCAATGCCACTGCAGCTTCGCTGCGTTGCCCGCCGGCGACATCACCACATGGCCACCGCTGATCGCTGGATCGGCGCGGTTACCATAGGTAACCACTACCTTGCCGCCAGTTATCTGGACGCTGGTGACATAACGCGCGCGTATCGCTTCGGGCCTGGACAGCCCCAGATCTGCGTTGCTGCTTGGCAACGTACCGCGCTTGCGGATGTATTCGCCGAACAGTGCGCGAGCGCGATCGGTCGACTCCAGACCCTGCGAGACTTCCGCACGCACCGTGTAGTTTTGATAGGCGGGTACGGCAATCGCGGCAAGAATTGCCACGACCGGAACCAGCAGGAAGCATCCGACGATCACGATCAGCGCTATTGCCCAGCCCGGCATGCCGGTTTGCGGCGGTGGCGAGGCGACCGATGCCGCCCCGTCCCCTTGCTCGCCCCTCCATGCGGTCAGCCCTGCCTTGCGCACCACGCAACAACCCGCCATGAAGTCATGCAACGCCTGCTTGCGCGCGGTCCAGCCAGCCAGCAGGAAACCGATGCCCAGGATCAGGGCGGATACGTATTTGCCGAAGTAGCGTCCAGTGGCTCGACCGAAGCCGATCTGCTGTCCGTATTCGTCGGTGACCTGCAAGCCCAGCGCCAATTTCCCTGGAGTGGCTTGCCAGGCCGACGATTCGCACAGCGCGAAGTAAAGCCACAGGATGACGATGCCAAGGGGCTGCAGCGTGACATCGAAAAACCTCGCCATCGCCATCCCGTGGACGCCACCCAGCATCGTCCACGGCACCAGCAACCAGGTGCCGAGAGACAGCACCAGGAACCAGTGGACGGTGCCTATGATCAGCATGTCGATGATCCACGCCGCAACACGCCGCCAGAAGCCGGCATGCAGGACCGGAGCCTGATAATGCGTGGGCAGTATGTACGCTCTGCCTGCAGGGATGGGTTCCATGGGGTTTCGGATTCGGCTCGACTGACGGTGATGGTCGCACACCGTTTGATGTTCGTCATGTGCTGCAAGCGTCGACAACGCAACTGCTTTTTACCGACATCTTCGGAGCAATGCGGGGTAGACGCGGGAGGCCATGTCACAATCAGACAAATGCCGGCCCGCAACCGCCCGATCCTTCCCGATGTACTGATCCCTGACCTGCGCGTGGTGTTTTGCGGCACCGCACCGGGCACGCGATCCGCCCGCGACGGCGCGTACTACGCACACCCCGGCAATTATTTCTGGCGCACACTTTACGAGGTTGGCATGACACCAGTGAGGCTGCCGCCGTCGGAATTTCGCCGCGTGCTCGAGTTCGGTATCGGTCTGACCGATGTCGCGAAACATCATTTTGGATCGGATGCGGAATTACCCCGCGGCGCGTTCGATGCGGACGTCCTGCAGCGCAAAATCGCACGTTACGGGCCGCGCATCGTCGCCTTTACCAGCAAAAATGCCTTGCGTGCTGGACTAAACATCGCGACACGCCGTCTCGATTACGGCGAGCAGAACGTGAGGATCGAACACAGCCGGGTATTCGTGCTGCCTTCGCCTTCCGGTCAGGCACGCGGGTTCTGGGATATCGGGCCTTGGCGGGAATTGGCGGACGGAACCGGCCTGACGTAGAACGAATCACTGACGACGCTCGCACATGAACATCTAGCGGGACGCACGCCCGGATTTGCGCACCACCAGCATCGCCAGTTCCAGTGCCTGTTCGTAATTGAGGCGTGGATCGACGGTGGACTTGTAGGCACGAGCGAGGTCGGCTTCGGAAAGGTCCCGTGCACCCCCCATGCACTCGGTCACGTCTTCGCCGGTGAGCTCCAGATGCACGCCGCCGAGACGGGTGCCTTCCGTTGCATGGATATCAAAGGCCTGTTCGAGTTCGCTGCGGATATTGGCGAAACGCCGCGTCTTGATGCCGCTGCCGAGCTTTTCGGTGTTGCCGTGCATCGGATCGCAGACCCACAACACGCGCCTGCCGGTGGACTTGATCGCTCCGATCAGGCGCGGCAGGTGCTGGTCGATGCCGCCTGCACCCATGCGATGGATCAGGGTCAGGCGTCCGGGTTCGTCGTCCGGATTCAGGATTTCGATCAGGCGCTGCAATTGATCGCCGTGCATGGCCGGCCCGACCTTGATCGCGATCGGATTGCGGATACCGCGGCAGAACTCGACGTGCGCGCCGTCCAGCGAGGCAGTGCGCATGCCGATCCACGGGAAATGCGCGGACAGGTCGAACCAGCCCCACTGGCGTGGCACCTGCCGCGTGAGCGCCTGTTCGTAATGCAGCAACAGCGCCTCGTGCGAGGTGTAGAAGTCGACGCGCTGGAAGCTCGCGATGGGGTCGCCCGCCAATGTTTCCATGAAATGCACGGCATCGCTGATGGCATCGACCATGTGCCGGTATTCCGCGGCCAGCGGTGAACGCTCGACCCAGTCGAGATCCCAGTATTCCGAGTGGTGCAGATCCGCGAAGCCGCCCTCGACCAGCGCCCGCACGAAGTTCATGGTCATCGCCGAGCGCGCGTGTCCCTCCACCATCCGCATAGGATCGGCGCGGCGCGCCGCCGCAGTGAAATCGGGACGATTGACCAGATCTCCCCGATAGACGGGAAGGGCTGTTCCGTCGATGGTTTCCATCTCGGCAGAACGGGGCTTGGCATATTGGCCGGCGAAACGGCCCACGCGAAGTACCGGCATCCTGAGTCCGTGCACCAGCACCAGGCTCATCTGCAACAGCACTTTCAAGCGATTTGCGATTACCTCATTGTTGCAATCGGCGAAAGTCTCCGCGCAATCGCCACCCTGCAACAGGAAACGCCTGCCTTCCTGGGCGTCCGCCAGCAGGTTCTTGAGCGCCAGGATCTCCCACGATGTCACCAGAGGAGGCAACCGGCCCAGCCGCTCCAACGCCAATTGCAACTCCGCGGGATCGTCATACACGGGCATTTGCGCCGCGCCGCGGGTCTGCCAGCTATCGACGGTCCACGGCTGCGCTTCGCGTACCGGACGCAAGGGTGCGTGCGAAGACGACTCGGGACCGGCCATGTTCAATTTCCCATCGCGCGCAGCGGACGCGCATCGCCAAACCTGTTGCACCGTCTACGCGGCAACAGTGCCCAGATACCCAGCAGGATGTACCAGATCAGGGTCCAACCCGCCATCGACAGTCCGAGGAATTTCCAGGTCACCGCGGCGCAGTTCCCGTCGCCGTGCAGCACCACTGCGGCAAACCGACCGAGCGGCATCGACCCGTGCTGCAACATCGTGACGAGCGTGCCGAAGCTCGCACCGCAGGCGGGGATGTGATCGGCGGGTAGCGATTGCAGCCACAACTGACGGACCGCCATCGCAATACCGAACGCAACGCCGAGCAGTACCAGCACGACATAAGTCCGCCGCCCGCCGGCGCTGCGCGGCGTATGCAATCCGCCGACCAGGAAGAACACGCCCATCCACACGAACGCCACCCTTTGCATCACGCACAGGTAGCACGGTATCTGGTTCCGATACAGCTCCTCGTACAGTGCGTATGCCAGCAAGGCGACACAGATCAGGAAGCCGAGCAGGAACGCGGTGCGGAAGGACCAGCGGAGAGGATTCATCGTGTTGGCGGCGTGGGCAGACATGCAACAGTAACGTTTTCGGCTGCGGGTGTCATGCCCGAGCAGACAAAAAAGCCCTGGTCCATGGGCCAGGGCTTGGAGGCTGAAGCCGTCGGTGCAGGCTCAGTCGTCAGAATCGGCTGCGGTGGTCGGCCGGTCGACCAGCTCGACGTAGGCCATCGGCGCATTGTCACCGGAGCGGTTGCCACACTTGATGATGCGCAGGTAACCGCCGGCGCGCTCGCGATAACGCGGTCCCAACTCGACAAACAGCTTGCCGACCGCCTGTTTGTCGCGCAGACGCGCGAACGCGAGGCGACGATTGGCGACGCCATCGACCTTCGCCAGCGTGATCAGCGGTTCGGCGACGCGGCGCAGATCCTTGGCCTTGGGCAGGGTGGTGCGGATCAGTTCGTGCTTGATCAAAGACGAGGTCATGTTCTTGTACATGGCCTCGCGGTGGGAACTGGTCCGGTTCAACTTGCGTCCGGATTTGAGGTGGCGCATGGTGAATTACTCTCTGTTGTTATGAGGGATGCCGAGCCTTGCCCGGGCCCCCCGCGGAATTCCGCTATTGAATGCCATGATGCTCGTCGAAGCGAGCTGTTGTAACAGTCAGGGCAGGATGCCCGTAAACACACAGTAGCTTGTACGCCTGGACGTTTCCCGCCTCATCCCAGTTGCATACCGCTGACAATCCCCGCCGGCGGCCAGTTTTCCAGCTTGGTGCCGAGCGCAAGGCCCTTGGCACCCAGGACATCCTTGATTTCGGTGAGCGACTTCTTGCCAAGGTTTGGAGTCTTCAACAACTCCACCTCGGTCTTCTGCACCAGGTCGCCGATGTAGTAGATGCTCTCGGCCTTGAGGCAGTTGGCCGAACGCACGGTGAGTTCCAGATCATCGATCGGGCGCAGCAGCAGCGGCGACACGCCGGTCTTGTCCTTCTCGGACTCCGCCATGTCGCGGCTCTTGAAATCACCGAACACGGACAGTTGCTCATGCAGAGTTTGCGCGGCCTGGCGCACGGCCTCGTCGACCGCCACGGTGCCGTTGGTCTCGACGTCCAGCACCAGCTTGTCCAGATTGGTGCGTTGTTCGACGCGCGCGGCATCAACCGAATATGCGACGCGACGAACCGGGCAGAACGAGGCATCGATCTGCAGGCGGCCGATCGGGCGCGCTTCCTCATCGGGGTTCACACGCGTCACGGCAGGCTGGTAACCGATGCCGCGGCGAGCGCGGAGGCGCATGTTGAGTGCAACATCCTTGGTCAGGTGGCAGATCACGTGCTCGGGATTGATGATCTCGACCGTATGGTCGGTCGTGATGTCACCGGCGGTCACCACGCCCTTGCCCTTCTTCGAAAGGGTGAGGGTCGACTCTTCGACACCGTTCAACCGCAGCGCGACTCCCTTCAGGTTCAGCAGGACTTCGATCACGTCTTCCTGAAGACCTTCGAGCGTGGTGTACTCGTGCAGGACGCCGTCGATCTCGGCCTCGACGATCGCCGCGCCCGAAATCGAGGACAGCAGGACGCGCCGCAGCGCATTGCCGAGCGTGTGCCCATAACCGCGCTCGAGCGGTTCGACGACGACACGTGCATGATTGGGTCCGACCGGCTCGACCTTGAGACCGCGCGGACGCAAAACCTGGGTGGAAGAGACTGCCATGGGCTACTCCGGAAGATCACTGGTGGAGCCGCGCAGGATTCGGGCTCCGATGGTTCAACACCGGAACGGTCACGCCGTCCGGCTTGCGTCGATGGCGCAGGCACGGCAGACCACCGTGCCGCGCTGGCTGCAACGCGTTACTTCGAATACAACTCGACGATCAATGCCTCGTTGATGTCGCTTGGAAGGTCGCTGCGGTCCGGCATTGTCTTGAACACGCCGGCGGCGCTCTTCGTATCGACCTCGATCCAGCCCGGACGCAGATCCATGCTCTCGGACACCTTGAGGGCCTCCTGCACGCGCAACTGTTTTTGGGCGCGCTCGGTGAGCTTGACCTCGTCACCCGGACGGATCGCGAGCGAAGGCACATTGGCTTTTTTGCCGTTGACCATGATGGACTTGTGCGACACCAGTTGGCGCGCTTGGGCCCTGGTCACCGCGAAACCCATGCGGTACACCACGTTGTCGAGGCGCGCTTCCAGCAAGCGCAACAGGTTTTCGCCCGTATTGCCCTTGATCTGTGTCGCCTTCTTGTAGTAATTGCTGAACTGGCGCTCGAGCACACCGTAGATGCGCTTGACCTTCTGCTTCTCGCGCAACTGCACCGCGTAATCGGACGGACGCGAACGCCGCGTGCCGACTCCGTGCTGGCCGGGTTTGTTGTCGAACTTGCACTTCGAGTCGATCGCGCGCGCAGGACTCTTCAGTGACAAGTCGGCGCCTTCGCGACGGGCAAGCTTGCAGGTGGGACCACGATAACGTGCCATGTCAGACCCTCCGCTTCTTGGGCGGACGGCAGCCGTTGTGCGGAATCGGCGTGACGTCGATGATGTTGGTAACTTTGTAGCCGAGCGCGTTCAACGAACGCACCGCCGACTCGCGGCCCGGACCCGGACCCTTGATACGCACTTCCAACGACTTCACGCCGTAATCGAGAGCCACGCGACCGGCCTTTTCCGCCGCCACCTGGGCGGCAAACGGAGTCGACTTGCGCGAGCCACGAAAACCGGCCCCCCCCGCGGTGGCCCAGGACAACGCGTTGCCCTGGCGGTCGGTGATCGTGACGATGGTATTGTTGAAGGAAGCTTGGACATGGGCAACGCCGTCGGTGACGACGCGCTTGGTCTTCTTCTTCGACTTGGAAGCTGGTTTGTCCATGGGTTATCCGGTTGAATGTCTATCGGTACTGCCTCGCGGGCCGATGCGACCCGCCGGGGGCATTACTACTTCCTGATGGCGCGGCGCGGTCCCTTGCGGGTGCGCGCGTTGGTGCGGGTACGCTGTCCGCGCGCGGGCAATCCGCGGCGATGACGTAAACCGCGGTAGGTGCCGAGGTCCATCAGGCGCTTGATGCTGATGCCGACCTCGCGGCGCAAGTCGCCTTCCACGCTGACCTTCGCCACCTCCCGGCGCAGGTTCTCGACCTCGCCTTCGGACAGCGACTTGATCGGCGTGCCCGGATCGACACCGGCAGCCATGCAGATCTTGCGCGAGCGGGTGCGGCCGATGCCGTAGATGCTCTGCAAGCCGACCCAGACGTGCTTGTTGACCGGCAGGTTGACGCCCGCGATACGTGCCATGTTGTGGGTACTCCACCTTGAATGCGTTGCCGGTTCGGCAAACTGTTAATTATAGCAAGAATTTTGACTGTGCGGAAACCCCGTCCCGCACCCTTGAAACCACATCCGCCACCCGCGGGACGCGCCACGGAAAGCTCAATTTCGTCTCAGATTGGCCTTCTTGAGCAGGCTTTCATACTGGTGCGACACCAGGTGCGCGGAAACTTGCGCACGGAAATCCATCGCAACGACCACCACGATCAACAAGGAAGTGCCGCCGAAATAGAACGGCACGTGCCACTCGGTCTGCATGAATGTGGGGATCAAACACACCGCGGCAAGGTAGACCGCGCCAGCGCCGGTCAACCGGGTCAACACGGCGTCGATGTAGTCGGCCGTTGCCTTGCCCGGACGCATGCCGGGAATCAGGGCCCCGGATCGCTTCAGGTTGTCGGCGGTTTCCTGCGAATTGAACACGATCGCCGTATAGAAGAACGCGAACACGATGATCATCCCCGCGTACAGGATCATGTAAGGCGGTTCGCCCGGCGACAACGCCGTCGTCAGATTCTGCAGCCAGTGCATCTGGCTGGCGTTCGAAAACCAGGTGGACGCGGTGGCCGGGAACAGGATCAGCGACGAGGCGAAAATCGGCGGGATCACGCCGGACATGTTGATCTTGAGCGGCAGGTGAGAACTTTGGTTCTGATAAGCCTTGGCGCCACCCTGGCGACGCGCGTAGTTTACGGTGATCCGCCGCTGAGCGCTTTCCATGAACACGCAAAACGTGGTTACAACCACCACGATCGCGACCACTATCAGCACCTTGATCGCTGAAAGTTCGCCATTGCTGGCCATCGTGAAGGTCTGGGTCAGCGCCTGTGGAAGGCCCGCGACGATGCCCGCGAAAATGATCAGCGAAATGCCGTTGCCGACGCCACGCTCGGTCATCTGCTCGCCTAGCCACATCAGGAACATGCTGCCCGCGGTCAGACCAATCACCGAGGCAAAGATGAAACCGAAACCCGGATCGTACACGATCGGCACGCCACCGCTCATGCCCTCTTTTTGCAGCGCCATGGCTATGCCGAAGGCCTGAAACGCGGACAGGCCGACCGTGCCCCAGCGAGTGTACTTGGTCAGAATCCGCTGGCCGGACTGGCCCTCCTTCTTGAGCGCCTGCCAGCTCGGCAGAACCGAACCCATCATCTGCACGACGATCGATGCCGAAATGTAGGGAATTACGCCGAGCGCGAATAACGAAAATCGCGCCAGCGCGCCGCCCGAGAACATGTTGAACATGTTCAACAGACCGCCGCCCTGCTCGATCATCCGTGTCATCGCCTCGGGGTTGACGCCCGGGACGGGGATGAACGAACCCAGCCGGAATACGACCAGAGCGCCGACCAGAAACAGCAGGCGCTGTCGCAGCTCGGTCAGTTTGCCGAACTGGGCAAGCGGATTGGATGATGATTTGGCTGTGGCCAAAACGCCTACTCCACGCTGCCGCCGGCGGCTTCGATCGCAGCCTTGGCGCCTGCGGTAGCCAACAGGCCGCTGACCTTGATCGCGCGGCCGATCTCGCCCTTGTTGACGATCTTCACGCGCTTGGCGCGGCCATCGACAAGCTTGGCCTCGCGCAATACGGTCAGGTCGATCTTGTCCTGTTTGAGACCCGCGAGCTGGTACAGGAACACCTGCTGCGATTCGGCCTGCATCTTCGAGCGGAAGCCGACCTTGGGCAACCGGCGCTGCAGCGGCATCTGGCCGCCTTCGAAGCCGATCGTATGGGTGTTGCCGGCGCGTGCATGCTGCCCCTTGTGACCCCGGCCCGCGGTCTTTCCGAGGCCCGAACCGATACCGCGCGCGACGCGGCGGCGTTCCTTGCGTGCGCCTTTGGCGGGTTTCAATGTATTGAGACGCATGACTTACTCCTCGACCCGAACCAGGTAGTTGACCGTGTTGATCAGGCCGCGCACCTGCGGGCTGTCTTTCAATTCGCGAACGTCGCCGGTCCGGTTGAGACCCAGCGCCTTGACGCTCAGGCGATGCCGCGACCGCACGCCGCGAAGACCGCCCACGAGACGCACCTTCACGGTGCCGGCGGATTTTTGTTTAGCCGACATGTCCCAACTCCTCGACCTTCTTGCCGCGCTTGGCCGCGATTTGCTGGGGGCTGGCGACCGACTGCAGGCCCTTGATGGTCGCGCGCACCAGATTGATCGGGTTGCGCGAGCCAATCGCCTTGGCCAGCACGTCCTTGACCCCAACCACTTCCAACACCGCGCGCATTGCACCGCCGGCAATCACGCCGGTACCTTCCGATGCCGGCTGCATGAACACCCGCGCGGCACCGTGGTTGGCCTTGACCGGATACCAGATGGTGCCGTTGTTGAGGCCCACCGTGACCATGTTGCGACGCGCACGGTCCATCGCCTTCGAGATTGCGACCGGCACTTCACGTGCCTTGCCGTACCCGAAACCGACCCTGCCGGCGCCGTCGCCCACGACGGTCAACGCGGTGAAGCTCATCTGCCGTCCGCCCTTGACCGTCTTGGCCACGCGGTTGACGGCGATCAGCTTCTCCAGCATCCCGTCCGAATTGTCGCGATCGTTGTTCGCCATGTTTTTCACCTTGCGCCCGCGAGATGCGGGCAATTGCTTGCGGCATCAAGCCACTTGGAGTTGTAAGACTTCATTGAAAGTCAGGGCACGGATGCCCGTTCCGGTGTATCCAACCGCGTTGTCACAACGCTGCCCAACGCGGTTCCGTGACGCAGCGATCATGGACGATCGCAAAAATAACGTACGGGCTCGCACGCGGGGCAGTTTCATCAAAATTTCAGCCCCGCCTCGCGTGCGGCGTCGGCCAGCGCGGCCACACGTCCGTGATACTTGAAGCCGGAGCGATCGAATGCGACTGACTCGACACCGGCTGCGCGCGCCTTTTCCGCGATCACCTTGCCCACCGCCGCCGCGGCCGATTTGTTCTTGGTGCCTTTCAAGGCGTCGCGGACGGTCTTCTGGATGGTCGATGCGGCCGCAACTACGGTCTCGCCGTCGGCGGCGATGACCTGCGCATAGATGTGCTGTCCACTGCGATGCACGCTCAGGCGTGGCACGGCCAGTTTGTGGATCCGTGCGCGCGCGGTTTTGGCGCGGCGCAAACGCGAGGTTTTCTTGTTGATCATCGTCAGGCCTTCTTCGCTTCTTTCAGCGTGATGCGCTCGCCGGCGTAGCGCACGCCCTTGCCCTTGTAGGGCTCCGGCGGACGGAACCCGCGGATTTTCGCCGCGGTCTCGCCGACCCGCTGCTTGTCGGCGCCCTTCACCACAATTTCGGTGGGCGACGGGGTTTCCAGCGTGATGCCTTCCGGCGCCGGAAACACCACCGGATGCGAGAACCCGATCGACAGGTTCAGGTTCTTGCCTTGCAGCGCGGCGCGGAAGCCGACTCCGACCAATTCCAGCTTGCGCTCGTAGCCTCGGCTCACACCATGAACCATGTTGGCCAGCAATGCGCGGGCAGTACCCGCGAACTTGCTGTCGCCACTGCCCTCGCCGCAGGTCAAGTGACCGTCGGCGTTCTTGATTTCGACGCCCGGGATCGCGTGCATCCTGAGGGTGCCCTTGGGGCCCTTGACGGTGATGCCCTCGGCGGCCACCTGGCACTCGACGCCTTTCGGCAGCGCGATTGGCATTTTTGCAACTCGTGACATGTCAGTACTCCGTCTTCTTACGCGACGCGGCCGACCACTTCGCCACCGAGACCCTTGGCGCGCGCCTGCGCGTCGGTCATCAGGCCGGACGAAGTCGACACGATCGAAATGCCGAGACCGTTCAGGACCTTCGGCAAGGCTCCCTTGCCGCGGTATACCCGCAGGCCAGGGCGGCTGACGCGCTCGATGCGCTCGATCGCGGGCTTGCCCTCGAAATACTTCAGCTTTATTTCCAACTGCGCCTTGCCCGCGTCCTCGGAACGGCGCGAATCCAGCACGTAACCTTCTGCCTTGAGCAGGTCGGCCAGCGCCTGGCGCAGCTTGGATGCCGGCATGTTCACCGTCGGCTTGCCCATGGCCTGGGCATTGCGGATGCGGGTGAACATATCGGCGATGGGATCAGTCATGCTCATGATTGCTTTTGCCTCGAATGCATCGATATCCGAAAATCTTGCTCTACCCGGAGCCCGTATTCGGGGTCCCGGCCTGGTTTACCAACTGGCTTTGCGCAGTCCCGGCACGTCGCCGCGCATGGTCGCTTCGCGCAACTTGCTGCGACCCAAACCGAACTTCTGGTACACCGCGCGCGGACGACCTGTCAATGCGCAGCGTGTCGTGAGGCGCGAGGCACTGGAATCGCGCGGCAGCTTCTGCAATTTCGCCTGCGCCGCCATCTTCTCGTCGTAGCTTGCGTCGGCGCTCGCGATGATCTTCTTGAGATCGACGCGCTTGCCCGCGTGCCGTTTGATCAGCTTGGCGCGCTTTATGTCGCGGTTCACCATGGATTTCTTGGCCATCTAAATACGTCTCTCGTCAGTTGCGGAACGGGAAGTGGAAGGCTTCCAGCAACGCCTTGGCTTCTGCGTCGTTGCGCGCGGTGGTGGTGATGCAGATATCCATCCCGCGCATCGCGTCGACTTCGTCGAACTCGATTTCCGGGAAAATGATCTGTTCCCTTATGCCCATGTTGTAGTTGCCGCGGCCGTCGAATGCCCGCCCCGACACGCCGCGGAAATCGCGTACGCGCGGCAGCGAAATGTTGATCAGGCGATCCAGGAACTCATACATGCGCGCACGGCGCAGCGTGACTTTGCATCCGATCGGCCAGCCGTCGCGGATCTTGAACGACGCCACCGATGTACGCGCTTTGGTTACCACTGGCTTCTGGCCGGCGATCTTGGCCATGTCGGCGGTCGCGTTCTCCAGAACCTTCTTGTTTGCGGCAGCTTCGCCCACGCCCATGTTGAGCGTGATCTTGCTGACCCGCGGCACCTGCATCGGGTTCTTGTAGTCGAAGCGCTTCATCAGCGCCGGCATCACGTCGTCTTTGTAGATTTTTTCGAGGCGGGTCATATCAAAACTCCAGCGCGCTTTGCAAAGCGTCGCGAGCGAAGGCAGGTTGCGTGACGCCGTAGCGCAGCGAGCGGAGCGTACAGGTCAGTACGTGAGCATTGCGAGCGCCGCCGGCGTGCAAGCTGGCGAGCGCAGTGGCTTTGCGAACTGCGCGGCTCATGCGTCCACCACTTCGCTGGTGGAGCGGTATACGCGCACCTTGCGCCCATCGCCGAGCGTCTTGCGGCCCACGCGTTCGCCCTTGCCGGTTGCGACGTCGTACAGCATGACATTGGAAATGTGGATCGGGGCCTCGCGCTCGACGATGCCGCCCGGCTGCTGAAGCTGTGGGTTCGGCTTGGTGTGGCGCTTGACCATGTTGACGTTCTGCACGAACACGCGCTCGCCCGTGATGCGGGTGACCTCGCCGTGCTGGCCCTTGTTCTTGCCGGCGATCACGAGCACCGTGTCGCCTTTGCGGATGCGGTTCATGGCAGATTCCTTACAGCACTTCCGGCGCGAGCGAGACAATCTTCATGAATCGCTCGCTGCGCAGTTCACGGGTGACCGGCCCGAAGATACGGGTGCCGATCGGCTCGAGTTTGTTGTTGAGCAGCACTGCGGCGTTATCGTCGAAACGGATCAGCGAACCGTCCGGGCGGCGCACGCCCTTGGCGGTACGCACGACCACGGCGTTGTAAACCTCGCCCTTCTTGACCTTGCTGCGCGGTATCGCATCGCGGATGCTGACCTTGATGACGTCGCCGACGCTGGCGTAACG
Organism: Rhodanobacteraceae bacterium; assembly: GCA_050737995.1. Taxonomy (GTDB): domain Bacteria; phylum Pseudomonadota; class Gammaproteobacteria; order Xanthomonadales; family Rhodanobacteraceae; genus 66-474. Next base: position 3,785 of record JBOHYR010000065.1, on the reverse strand, counting down.
GCGCTTGGAGCCGCCCAGCACCTTGATGCACATCAGTTCACGCGCACCGCTGTTGTCCGCCGCGGCCAGCATGGTTTGCATCTGGATCATGATCGTCGGCTCCTCATTCCGCCGCGCGCGCCAGCACTTCCACGACGCGGAAATGCTTGGTCTTGGAGAGTGGACGGCATTCTGCAATGCGCACCAGATCACCCTCGTGGCACTCGCCGTTCTCATCGTGCGCATGCAGCTTGGTCGAACGCCGCAACAGTTTGCCGTACAAACCGTGCTGGCCCTGGCGGTCGACCATCACGGTCACTGTCTTGGCCGCCTTGCTGCTGGTGACGCGACCTTGCAGGGTGCGCGTGGTGTTTTGGGTATCGCTGTTCATCACGCGGCTCCGTGGGTCTGCTTCTCGACCAGGATCGTCGCAGCGCGCGCGATTTCGCGGCGCGCCCTGGCAAACTGGTGGGTCTGGGCGTTCTGGCCCTGCGCTTTCTGCATGCGCAGACTGAACTGCTCGCGGCGCAGATCGGCGATATGGTCCTGCAGCTCTTGCGCGGACTTTTTGCGCATCTCTTCGGTATCCATCACAGCAGCGCCCTGGTCGTAAATTGGGTTTGTATGGACAGCTTGGCCGCAGCGAGCCGGAATGCTTCGCGTGCTTCGGCTTCACTGACGCCTTCGATTTCGTAAAGCATCCGGCCCGGCTGGATCGGAGCGACCCAGTACTCAACGTTGCCCTTGCCGGCACCCATACGCACCTCGATCGGCTTCTTGGTGATCGGCTTGTCCGGGAACACGCGGATCCAAAGCTTGCCACCGCGCTTCACGTAGCGCGTGATGCAGCGGCGCGCAGCTTCAATCTCGCGCGCGGTGATCGCGCCACGCGTGGTCGCCTTCAGGCCGTATTCGCCGAAGCTGACGAGGTTGCCGCTGAGGCTCAAGCCCCGGTTGCGGCCCTTGAACTGCTTGCGGAATTTTGTGCGTTTTGGCTGCAGCATGGTATTTACCGTTGTTTTTGCGGTCGTCCCTGACCGCGAAGATCAAAAGCCGGCCATCCCGACCTGACTTTCCGCGATGCTTGCGGTCATCCGTGATCGCGAGAAGCAAGCGGTCATCCCGACCGCACGTTTCACATTTCTACTCGGGCGTGCGTTCGCGGCGATTTCGCGACGGGCGATCACGACGCGCATCGTCCTCGCGCGAGCCACGCTCGCGACGCGGTGACGGCCCCTCGTTGCGTTCGTCGTCCTTGGACTGGCCGATGCTGGCGAAGTCGAAGATTTCGCCCTTGTAGACCCACACCTTGACGCCGATGATGCCGTAGGTGGTCTTGGCCTCGGCCAAGCCGTAATCGATGTCCGCGCGCAGGGTGTGCAGCGGCACACGGCCTTCGCGATACCATTCCGAGCGCGCGATCTCGGCGCCGTTGAGGCGCCCGGCCACGTTGACCTTGATGCCGAGCGCACCGAGGCGCATCGCGTTCTGCACCGCGCGCTTCATCGCGCGACGGAACATGATGCGGCGCTCGAGCTGCTGGGCGATCGATTCTGCCACCAGCTGCGCGTCGAGTTCGGGTTTGCGGACTTCGCTCACGTTGATGTGCGCGTCCACGCCCATGATCGCCGACACTTCGCGACGCAGCTTTTCGATGTCCTCGCCCTTCTTGCCGATCACGACGCCGGGGCGAGCCGTGAAGATCGTGATGTCGGCGTTCTTCTGCGGACGGTTGATCTGGATTTTCGACACGCCAGCCTGTGCCAGCTTCTTCTTCAGGAGCTCGCGCACCTTGAGGTCGGACACCAAGTGCTCGGCGTACTGACGCTTGCCTGCGAACCACTTGGAATTCCAGTCCTTGGAAATGCCGAGTCGGATGCCGATGGGGTTGACTTTATGGCCCATGATTAACCTACCTCGACCGTGATGTGCGCTGTGCGCTTCAGGATGCGTGCGCCGCGGCCCTTGGCGCGCGCACGCATGCGTTTCATGACCGCACCTTCGTCCACGTAGATGCGCGACACCTTGAGTTCGTCCACGTCAGCACCGGCGTTGTTCTCGGCGTTGGCCACCGCCGACAGCAGCACTTTGCGAACCAGGTGAGCGGCCTTCTTGTTGGTGTGTTCCAACATCGCGCTGGCCGCGCCCACAGGCATGCCGCGTACCATGTCGGCCACCAGCCGCGCCTTCTGCGCCGAGATGCGCACACCGCGCAGGACAGCCTTGGCTTGAGTCGTAGTCATGACGGTATCCATCACTTCTTGCCTGCGGCGGCGGCGGCGGCAGGCGCCGCCGCCTTCTTGTCGCCGCTGTGGCCCTTGAAGGTACGGGTCACCGCGAACTCGCCGAGTTTGTGCCCGACCATGTTCTCGTTGACAAGCACAGGCACGTGCAACCGGCCATTATGGACCGCGATGGTCAGTCCGACCATCTCGGGCAGGATCATCGAACGGCGCGACCAGGTCTTGATCGGACGCTTGCTGTTGCTCTGGTTCGCCGACTCCACCTTCTTGAGCAGGTGCAGGTCGATGAACGGGCCTTTCTTGAGTGAACGTGGCATATCGATGGACCCTTACTTCTTGCTGCGACGACGCACGATCATCTTCTGCGTGCGCTTGTTGTTGCGGGTCTTGTAACCCTTGGTCGGCGTGCCCCACGGGCTGACCGGATGACGGCCGCCCGAGGTGCGGCCTTCGCCGCCACCGTGCGGGTGATCGACCGGATTCATCACCACCCCGCGGACGGTGGGGCGGATGCCCAGCCAGCGCTTGGCGCCGGCCTTGCCGAGTTTCTTGAGGCTGTGTTCGGAGTTGCCGACTTCGCCCACCGTGGCACGGCACTCGACCGGCACCTTGCGCATCTCGCCGGAACGCAGGCGCAGCGTTGCATGATCGGATTCACGCGCCACCAGCTGGGCCGAGGAGCCGGCACTGCGCGCAAGCTGTGCGCCCTTGCCGGGTTTCATCTCGATGCAATGGACGGTGGTGCCGATCGGCATGTTGCGCAGCGGCAGCGTGTTGCCTTCCTTGATCGGCGCGTCGGTGCCCGACATCAACTGCACGCCGACCTGGATGCCCTTGGGCGCGATGATGTAGCGGCGCTCGCCGTCGACGTAGCACAGCAGCGCAATGTGCGCGGTGCGATTCGGATCGTATTCGATCCGCTCGACCCGGCACGCCACACCTTCCTTGTCGCGCTTGAAGTCGATGATGCGGTAGTGCTGCTTGTGGCCGCCGCCACGATGGCGCACCGTGATACGGCCATAGTGGTTGCGGCCACCGGTTTTCGACTGGGCTTCGGTCAGCGCGGCGTATGGTTCGCCCTTGTGCAGGCCGGCCGTCGCCACGCGTACCATCCCGCGGCGCCCCGGCGAAGTCGGCTTGGGTGTGATCAGTGCCATCTCGATTGCACCTCTTGGATTCAGGCCCTGCCCGCAGCGACGTCGATGCTCTGGCCATCGGCCAGACGCACGTAAGCCTTGCGGACACTGGCCTTGCGACCCGGGCGGAAGCGGAACATTTTCAGCTTGCCCTTGATGTTGGCCATGTTCACCGACACCACGCTCACGTCGAACATCTTTTCGACCGCGGACTTGACGTCAGCCTTGGTGGCGTAAGGCGCCACCGCGAATACGTACTGGTTGTGCTCGGAAAGACGGGTACTCTTTTCCGAGATGTGCGGTGCGTGCAACACCGACAGAACACGTTGACTCAAAGCCGGACCGCCGTTCATGCCAGCCACTCCTCGATCTTCTTGACCGCATCGACGGTAATGACGACGTGGTCGGCCGCGACCAGCGCGACCGG
>JBOHYR010000064.1:0-44661 GCA_050737995.1 Rhodanobacteraceae bacterium | reverse complement strand
AACTACTCCGTTCGTTTCATGGAAGAGGTTCGCCTCGAACTCAAAAGGGACTGATGGGATACGTTCTTGGTTGGTTGCTGGGAATCCCGATCCCCATACTCATCATCGTGGCGTTGTTGAGAAGCTGTGCCTGATCTGACCCGGCTTGTATACCTAGGAGAGACACCATGGCAACCGCGTATCCGGAACCGGCCAACCAGACCATCGCCAGTGAGCTCCCCGTCATGCGGTGGGGGCCGGTTTTCGCCGGTTGGTTCGTGGCTATGGGCATCGCGGTTTTGCTCTACGCATTTGGTCTCGCCATGGGCCTTTCAGCTCTCGATCCATGGAACACCGCTCTCGTGGGGCGTGGTATTTCTGCTGGCGCCATCATATGGGTGATTTTGACTTGGGGTGCGGCGCTGTGGCTCGGTGGCATGTTCTCCGGCTGGTTCGATGGCCGTAACGATACGGAAATGGGAGTGGTGCGCGGATTGACCGTGTGGGGCCTTTCTGTCACGGCTACCACTCTTCTGGTAGCCACAGGGCTTGCACATCATATAATGTTTGTGACGACCGTCGCACCGGCCCTCAGCACTCAGACTGTCGACCCGTCCGTCATGGCGCATTACACGGCAGCGGCCATGTGGACCACCTTCGGTTGCACGGTGCTTTCCCTGATTACTTCAGCTTTCGGCGGCTGGCTTGGCGCGCACCACGTGCATCATGTTTACCACTTGCGTACATATGCACCCCACCGACGGCTCTGACTGGACGCGGGAGGGCTTCGCGGACACACACGGTTGAGGTGTAACGGGGCGACAAGAGCAACCTTGCGCTCAGATGGTCTGCCGAAAGACGGCAGCATGCTGTGGGCAAAAGATCACAGACGTTCATCGAACGCCGGCACTTGTGCTCGAGACGCAGGACGCACTTGCTATACACCGGTCAATAATCGGTGGCCGCTAATCGCTGTTTGACCAACCGGCGAATCTTGGTGAAGTGCGCAGTTCGAGACTTCAAGCATCACGGACGTCAAATGGTGCAACGAGCGTTGGCGTAGCCCTTTTCCTCATCGTTGGTTGCGCCCCCTTCCCCTCGATTTTCCCGCGATGACCGATGCGGTGGACGCCGCTCGCATCCCGGACTCCTGGGAAGACCATCCACCCTGACGCAGGCGTTTTCGCCCCGGACACCGACCAAATGATCGTGATGAGCCACTCCGTGACTTGTTTTTCACAGCGGGCGCCGTAAAAGGGGGAGCCTCGCGTCCTATCGCGGCGTCACCCGGTACACCCAATGCGCGACAACCATTACGACCTCATCGTGATTGGCTCAGGCCCCGGTGGCGCTTCGCTCGGATATCGTCTTGCCCCCACTGGCATTGAGATCCTGACCCTCGAACACGGCAACTACCTGCCGCCGCCCGGGATAACTGGAATCCGCGCAAGGTCTTCGTAGATGGCATCAGCCGTACATCAAGCCCATTTCTGCTGCATGGAGGCATACAGCAATGAGTAACGATCAGAAATCTTCCAAGCACGACCGTAAACCCACAATTCCTTACTGGCACATTTGGACGGATGAGGATGGCGTCAGCCATCAAAGCCAGTGCGCACTGGAGCACTTCGAACTCGGGAGCGTCGGTAATGCCGACTCACAATGGAACAACAAGCAGCACCGGACCGAAGCGACTGTCGTGTTCACGGTCCTCCCGGTCGGATGGGTCGGTGAGTGGCACGAGAATCCTGCTCCGCAATGGATCCTGCCGCTGTCTGGCCGCTGGTTCGTCGAATCAATGGATGGCACCCGGGTGGAGATGGGTGCCGGCGACCTGTCGCGGGGCGAAGACCAGAACTGCGCCACCGATGAGCAAGGCCGCAAAGGCCACCGCTCCGGCACGCTGGGAGACGCGCCGTGTGAGTTGATGTGCGTGCAATGTCACGTGCCGCCCGTTCGCGATGCCTGCCACATAAAATAAAGGGGGGAATGATGGACACCGGAATGGCCAACATCGAAATCATCGACAAGCGCTTCAAGTCCTGTGTGCTGCCGAATGCGCCTCTGGAGAAACTGGGTGATGGCTTCCGCTGGCTGGAAGGTCCAGTGTGGTTCGCTGACCTGCAGTGCCTTCTGGTCAGTGACATTCCCAATAACCGGATCATGCGCTGGACAGAATCCGGCGGAGTGTCAGTGTTTCGCGAACCTTCGAACTTCGCCAACGGCCACACCCGCGACCGCGAGGGGCGGCTGATCGGCTGTTCACATCGCAATCGTTGCATCACACGCACCGAACTCGATGGCAGCATCACGACGCTTGTCGAACGCCATCAGGGAAAACGCCTCAATTCACCCAATGACATCGTGGTCAAGAGCGACGGCACGATCTGGTTCAGCGATCCGACCTTTGGTATCACCCGCGATTACGAGGGCGGCAAGCAGGAATCCGAGTCGCCGCCGAACCTTTACCGTTTCGATCCTCGAGATGATTCGCTGACCGTGGTCGCCGATGATTTCAAAGGTCCCAATGGTTTGTGCTTTTCTCCCGACGAAAAGCTGCTATACGTCGCCGAGAGTGGAACACCGTTCGCGCAGGAACCCGAACAATACATCCGGGTGTTCGATGTCTCCAAGGACGGCGCGACATTGCATCATGCGCGTGTGTTCCACAAGGTCGAGCCAGGCATGGCCGACGGCTTCCGCTGCGACGAGGATGGCAATATCTGGAGCAGCGCAGCCGACGGCGTGCACTGCATCGCACCGGACGGTACCTTGCTTGGCAAGCTCAAAGTGCCCTTCGTCGTCTCCAACCTGACCTTCGGCGGCCGTGACTACAGCCGGCTGTTCATTTGTGGTTCGCAGACATTGTTTGCACAGTACGTGAACCGACGCGGTGCGCAACGGCCATAACCGTTGAGGTTCCGGGGTGTTGCGCGTCGTGCGCAATACCGCCAGCTTCGGCCGCTCGATTGCGTTCTTTCGCGACTCTTTGCGTCATGGCGTGACCAATGCTCGGCTTACGGGTTGCTGCAATTGGCATCAACGTGGGCGCGGAACAACAGCGTCTCGACAATATCGCCGACGTCGAGATCAACTTGATCACTCTGCAATCCGCCGAGACAAGGACGCCGCATATTGAGCTGCTCCTGCGCTTTCGCGTGCTCTTCACGGCCACAGTCGGACACTCAGCACCATTCCCGGCCGCGAGATGCGCTTTACGAGCCATCGCGCCGAGCCCGGAATGCACATGGCCCGAATCGCGTCTCTTGATAGGAAATCACAATCGGTTCTGTCTGGAAGACAACCACAGCGAACACGACCAACCCCATGACCACACGCTTCAACTGCGATTATTCCAAGGATTCTGAAGCACTGCCCCATTTCTGGGAACACTGCGTGGGCAGCGGCCACGCCACGCTGGCGCTGCGAGCGGATTGGCAGGCGCAGCTCAAGCAATGTCGGGAGGAGCTCGGTTTCCGGCACGTGCGCTTCCATGGCATCCTCGACGACGACATGGGCACCCTCGAAGACCAAGAGGACGAGCCGCTCTATTCGTTCCACAACGTCGACCAGATTTACGACTTCCTGCGCTCGATCGAGATGCGCCCTATCGTCGAATTGAGCTTCATGCCAAAGGCGCTGGCGTCTGGCGATCAGACCACGTTTCATTACAAAGCCAATGTGACCCCCCCCGCCGACTACGGCAAGTGGGCGACCCTGGTTTCCAAACTCGCCAGTCACTGGATCGAACGCTACGGCGCCAAAGAAGTGTCGACGTGGCCCATGGAAGTGTGGAACGAACCGAACATGGACAGCTTCTGGACCGGCAGCAAGCAGGATTATTTCGGGCTGTTCGAAACCACCTGGAAGGCGCTCAAACACGTCCACCCCGAGCTGACGGTGGGCGGCCCGGTAACCGCGCAAAACGCCTGGATCGACGAGTTCGTCGAATACTGCGAAAAGGCGGCCGTGCCGCCCGATTTCATCAGCACCCACACCTATCCCACCGATGCCCGCGGCAGTCCCGACGACGACACCGAACAAACGCTTTCCAAGAGCAAGCTCGGCATCCTTCGTGACCGCGCAAAAAAAACGCGCAAGCAGGCCGGCAAGCGGCCGCTTTATTACACCGAATGGAGCACGTCGTCGAATCCGCGCGACGAGCTCCACGACGATCCATATGCCGCGGCCTACATCACCCAGGCGATGCTCAACATGGGTGGTCTGGTCGACGCCTACAGCTACTGGACGTTCTCCGACGTCTTCGAGGAAAACTATTTTCCGTCGAAGCCGTTCCAGGGTGGTTTCGGACTGATGAATATCCACGGCATCCCCAAGCCTGCCTACCGCGCCTACGAGATCCTGCATGGACTTGGTGAAGAAAAACTGCCCGTCAAGGGCCGGCACGATACCGCGCATGTGTGGGCCGTGCGGGGAGAGCAATCGGTCACCGTCGTAATTGTGAACCTGGCGCTGCCGCTGCACCCGGTCAAAGCCGAGAAGGTCAATCTCGAGTTTCTCAGTCTGCCAAACATCGCAAGCGCGCAGGCACGGCGTATCGACGAGAAGCACGCCAACGCGAAGGCGAAGTGGAAGATGCAAGGCGAACCTCGCTATCCGAGCTCCGAAGAAGTACAGGCGATGATCGATGCCTCGCGGCTGCAAACCGAGGACGTGGAACTGAAGATGGACGGGAAGACCACTACATTCGAGCTCACTGTGCAGCCGCAATCAGTCACGGCCGTCGAACTATTTTTTGCGAATTCGAACTGCAAATCAACTGCGAAATCAAAAAGCAAAGCTCATGCTCCGCATGTTTTCGATACGGACGACGAAAAGCTGCTGGAGCAATTGCAGTCGTCCGCGTTTCGTTATTTCACTGAAAACGCCAATCCGAAAACAGGACTGGTCGCGGACAGCTCGAAAAAAGAATCGGCGGCCAGTATCGCCACCACCGGATTCGCGCTCTCGTGCCATCCCGTCGCGGTCGAACGCGGCTGGCTTACCCGCAAGCAGGCAGCCGCGACGACGCTGAAGACGCTGACCTTTTTTGCCAGTAGCCGTCAAGGTTCGGATGCCCAGGCCACCGGCTATAAGGGTTTCTACTACCACTTTCTCGACATGCGCACAGGCAAACGCGCGCAAAAGTGCGAGTTGTCCACGATCGATTCGGCCATGCTGTTGGCGGGGATGGCCGTCGCCGCAGAATATTTCGACCGCAACGACAAGACGGAAAAGGAAATCCGCTCGCTTGCCAAAGACTTGTTCGAGCGCGCCGATTGGAGCTGGACGGTGGACAAGAACGGCGAAGTCAACCAGTCCTGGAAGCCTGGGCAAGGGTTCAAGAAGGCTGACTGGGAAGGCTATACCGAGGCTCTGATCATGTATGTGATGGGCGCCGCATCGCCATCCCACCCGCTGTCGCGGAAAACCTACGAAAAAGATGCGCAAGGCTATGAGTGGAGGCGCAACGGAGGATTGGACTGGGTCCACGCCACACCTCTCTTCGTTCATCTTTTTCCGCAGGCTTGGATCGATCTGCGTGGACTTGACGATGGTTACGTAAGCAAGAAAGACACGCTCGATTATTTTGAAAATACGCGACGCGCGATTACGATACAACGCGTCTATGCGTTTTTGAATCCGCATGCGTTCGCGGGCTACGGCAAAGACATCTGGGGGCTTTCGGCGTGCGCAGGCCCGGATGGCGAGCGCAAGACGCGCAATGGAAATAAGCGCAAGTTTTTAGGCTATGCCGCGCGCGGCGTGACGCACGGCCCAGATGATGGCACTCTGGTTCCGTGGGCCGCGGCAACGTGTCTCGCGCACGCCCCGGAGGAAGCGCTTCCGGGGCTGCATGCCATGTTGGACACCTATCCGCGTGTGCTCCGCAACGGGCAATTTGTCGGGGCGATCAATCCATCGCTTCCCGGCGACGGCCCTGAGGGTTGGGTGGCGCCGGCCTGCTTCGGAATCGATCAGGGCCTCGTCGTGATGATGATCGAGAATGCCCGTTCTGGACTGATCTGGGAGTTGACCCGAAACTCCCTGCTATTCAAGACGGGATTGAAGCGGATGGGTTTTGGCGGCGGCTGGCTGGGGTGAAGGGGCATTGGACACATGGTGTTGCTGCCGCTCATCACTCTCAGCACGTGAGCGTCATGTCGTAGCGATGGCAAGCAAGAGAAGGAAATCCAGTGTCCATCGACAAACGTCAATGTGATCGCGCACGGCACGACCATCTGGCCTGTCCACAACTTACTCCCCTATCAGCCTCGAACACTCAGGGTGCGATTTCTATTCGACACGCAACTGTCACGATAAGGATTCAGGCATCGACATGAACGTCAGCGATTTCCTGCTCCACCGTCTGACCCGGAAGTGCCGCCGCTACCGCCGCACATCACCTTCAAACAGGCTGTCGCATTTCCCGAATCGATGCTGAAGGGCGACGCACGAACCCCCGCCATGATCAAGGAATCCGCGCGCGAAATGCTGGCTACGATCTTCCCCGGAAGCAAAGGTGATTGAGCATGGATGCCGTAAAACCAACTCTGCCGCGAGTGTCCGCATACAAGATCCCAACGGACGCGACCGAATCGGATGGCACGCTGAAGTGGGACAGCACAACGCTCGTGTTGGTTGAAATTGACGCAGGTGGCAAACACGGGCTGGGCTATAGTTATGCCGATAGCGCGACGGCAGTCTTGATACGCGACAAACTCGGGGAAGTACTTACCGAGCAGCCTGACGCGCTCGACACCGCCGGCGCGTGGGAAGCTATGGTACACGCAATCCGGAACCTTGGCCGTGCCGGCATCGCCGCGATGGCGATCAGCGCCATCGACAATGCGCTGTGGGATCTGAAAGCCAAGTTGCTCGACTTGCCGCTGTGCAAGCTGCTTGGCATGGTGCGCGATGCGGCGCCGGTTTATGGCAGCGGCGGCTTCACGTCTTATTCCACGGAGCAGTTGCGCGCGCAACTTGGAGGCTGGGCCGACGATGGCTTGGGCATGGTCAAGATGAAGGTTGGCCGCGATCCACAACGTGATGTTGCTCGCGTCGCCGCCGCGCGCGAAGCCATCGGTGACAGCGTACAACTGTTCGTCGATGCCAATGGGGCCTATGCGCGCAAGCAAGCTTTGTGTTTCGCGCGCAGCTTCGCGGAATACGACGTGGCTTGGTTCGAGGAGCCCGTCACATCGGATGACCTGGAAGGGCTGCGTCTGCTGTGCGATCGCGCGCCCGCGAAAATGGAAATTGCCGCGGGCGAATACGGATACGATTCGTGGTACTTCCGACGCATGCTGGAAGCAGGCGCCGTGGACGTACTACAGGCCGATGCTACACGCTGTGCTGGAATCACCGGGTTCATGCAGGCCGCAGCGCTGTGCAGCGCTTTCCAGCTACCATTTTCCGCCCATTGTGCGCCATCGATCCATGCCCACCCTGCATGCGCGGTGCCGCGGCTGCGCCACATTGAATACTTCCATGACCATGTTCGCATCGAGCACATGCTGTTCGATGGCGCTTTGACGCCTGTGGACGGTGCACTGCATCCAGATTTGTCACGTCCAGGGCTGGGACTTGAATTCAAGCATGTTGATGCACGGGAATTCGCGATATGACCAGCATCTAAACATCCGATAACTAAATTGTGAACTAACTCTGCAAAGGAATACCTTGAGATCAAAATACAAAGCAAATGTGGGCGGTGCAGGAACCTTTGCATTGTAGATACGCATTTTTATGTGCAGGAGAACTGAAGATGGCAACAGGAAAAAAGCATTGGGTAATACCGGAAGGCTACATTCCTCCTGATTCAAAGGAAAAAAAGGGTTCGCGGTTCGTGAGCCACGAAGCCGCGTGTCTTTTGAATGCAAATAAACGGGATGCAAAAGTAACCATCATGCTCTATTTTGCCGACAAGGAGCCTGTAGGACCGTATCACGTATCGCTTCCAGCTAAGCGTACAAAACATCTTCGATTCAATGATCTCGATGATCCCGAACCTGTACCGCGCGACACGCCATATTCCAGCGTGATCAAATCGGATGTACCAATCGTGGTTCAGCATACGAGACTGGACTCACGTAGGGAGGCGCTCGGACTTCTCAGCACTATTGCATATGCGGCCGATTGACATGGGTTGGATGCAGCAAGTACGTCGCAAACCATGACTTCAGCGACACGACTGCGTACCGCAGTTGTCAGCCACCATTCCGAAATGCGATTGGTAACAGGCGGAAGCTGAGAAACTATGACTTAACCTATTTATAATTCTGCATCCGAATGTGCGCCGACGTACTGATGCCGGCCCGGTTCAGTGTTAATTTAACCGTTCAAGTTACTCTCGTTTCAATGGCCTCCTGTAGGAAACGTGAGTCGCGTTCAAGTCATTTGCCGCATCAGGCACCGGAGTAATCATGAACAAGCTGCGACAGTTGGATGAAATGCGATTTGCACAGACCCAAGAGAAGCAACCAGGCAGTGAGCGACAAATGGATCCACTGCCACTCGTCATTCGCGACGACTATCGTGGAAGCGGAAAGTTGCTTGGCCGCATAGCGCTAATTACTGGCGGTGACAGCGGCATAGGCCGGTCTGTGGCGGTACATTTTGCCCGCGAAGGCGCAGATGTTGCCATTTTGTATCTGGACGAGCACGAAGACGCCGATGACACACGAGAAATGGTCGAAGCAGAGGGCAGACGCTGCCTGTTGATTGCCGGCGATGTTGCGGATGAAACATTTTGTGCGCATGCAGTAGATGAGACCGTAGCGGAGCTTGGCGACCTCAATATCCTCGTCAACAACGCTGGCGAGCAATTTGCCGAACAGGACATAGAGGACATAACGGCTGATCAGATCGAGCACACCTTTCGAACCAATGTTTTCTCGCATTTTTTCATGATCCGAGCCGCGCTGCCGCACCTTGAGAAGGATGGCTGCATCATCGCCACAACTTCTGTGACAGCCTATCGCGGAACCACGCACTTGCTGGACTATTCAGCCTCGAAGGGCGCCATTCTTGCACTTACGCGCACGCTCGCAAAAGCGCTAGCAGAGCGCGGGGTCCGTGTGAACGGCGTGGCTCCCGGACCAATTTGGACGCCGTTGATTCCAGCAACCTTTTCAGCGGAACATGTCAAGAAGTTCGGTTCGAATACCTTGATGGGGCGAGCCGGTCAGCCTGCGGAAGTCGCGCCTGCTTATGTATTTCTGGCGAGCAATGATGCCTCCTATTTTACGGGTCAGGTACTGCATCCCAATGGCGGCGAAGTCATGATGTAGTCTTTCGCCGCAAACCTGACCGACGTCGCTGCGCAACTGCGCATAGCTGATCAAGCCGAAAAATACACTGCCGCGGCGAACTCAATTTGTGACCGTCTGTAACACGTCAAGGTAACTGTTCAATTCTGTGAAGAGCGCGATCGTATGGTCGACGCAGCCAGCACGACAAGGAGTCCGGCATGAGCATGAACGTCAGCGATTTCCTGCTGCACCGCTTGCACGAATGGGGCGTGCGCCGTATCTACGGGTACCCCGGCGACGGGATCAATGGGCTGATGGGCGCGCTGGACCGCACGGGCGATGATTTCAAGCTGGTGCGCGCGCGTCACGAGGAAATGTGCGCTTTCATGGCCTGCGCGCACGCCAAATTCACTGGACAGGTCGGCGTATGCATGGCCACTTCCGGTCCCGGCGCCATCCATCTGCTCAACGGGCTCTATGACGCCAAACTCGACCATCAGCCGGTGCTCGCGATCGTCGGCCAGCAGGCCCGCTCTGCATTGGGCGGCAACTACCAGCAGGAAGTGGATCTCACCACGCTGTTCAAGGACGTCGCCGGCGCGTACGTGGAGATGATCACGGTACCGACACAGGTGCGCCACGTGGTGGATCGCGCCCTGCGCATCGCGATCGCCGAACGCACCGTGACCTGCATCGTCGTCCCGAACGATCTGCAGGTGGAGGACGCAGTGGAAACCCCGCCGCGCGCGCACGGCGCCATCCACTCCGGTTTGGGTTATCGCGTGCCGCGCGTGGTGCCGAAATCCGAAGACCTTCGCCACGCGGCCGATATGCTCAACGCCGGGAAGAAAGTCGCCATCCTGGTCGGCGCCGGCGCGCTGAGCGCCACCGATGAAGTCATCGAGGTAGCGGACATTCTTGGTGCGGGCGTGGCCAAGGCGCTGCTGGGCAAGGCCGCGCTGCCGGATGACTTGCCCTTCGTCACCGGCTCGATCGGCCTGCTCGGCACCAAGCCAAGCTGGGACATGATGACCGGCTGCGACAGCCTGCTTATGATCGGATCGCGTTTTCCCTACTCGGAATTCCTGCCCAAGGAAGGACAAGCGCGTGGGGTACAGATCGACCTCGATCCGACCATGCTCTCGATCCGCTATCCGATGGAGATCAACCTGGTGGGAGACTCCGCCACCACCTTGCGCGAACTGATCCCGCTGCTGCAACGCAAGACCGATCGCGGCTGGCGAGAGACGATCGAGAAAAACGTTGCCGAATGGTGGCAGGTGCTGGCAGCGCGCGCGCTGCATCCGGCCGAGCCGATCAATCCGGAACGCGTGTTCTGGGAAGCCTCATCACGACTGCCTGACAACTGCATCCTTGCCTCGGACTCCGGCTCGTCGGCCAATTGGTACGCGCGTGACCTCAAGATCCGTCGCGGCATGATGGCTTCGTTATCGGGCAACCTGGCCACCATGGGGCCCGGCGTTCCTTACGTGATCGCCGCCAAGTTCGCGTTCCCAGAGAGGGTGCCGATCGCGCTGGTCGGCGACGGCGCGATGCAGATGAATGGCAACGCGGAACTGATCACGATCGGCGATTACTGGAAGGAATGGTCCGACCCGCGCCTGGTGATCATGGTGCTCAACAACCGCGACCTGAACCAGGTGACGTGGGAGGAGCGCGTGATGGAAGGCGATCCCCGCTACGACGCGGCCCAGCACGTACCGGACTTTCCGTACGCGCGTTACGCCGAAATGATCGGTCTGAAAGGGATCATGGTCAACAAGCCTGAAGAGATCGGTCCTGCCTGGGACGCGGCACTGGCCGCGGATCGTCCCTGCATCATCGAGGCGATCACCGACCCGGAAGTGCCGCCGCTGCCGCCGCACATCACCTTCAAACAGGCTGTCGCATTTTCCGAATCGATGCTGAAGGGCGACAACCGAACCCCCGCCATGATCAAGGAATCCGCGCGCGAAATGCTGGCTACGTTCCTGCCGGGCGGCAAGAAAACATGACATGGCGGGGGCAAGGTTTTGGGGCGGCGCAAGTACCCGCCCGTACCTGGCCGACTGACATACGGCGCATCGCGCTTTGAATGGGCAAGACCCGGAGGACATCGTTATGCAAATCGATCATCAAGAGGACCGGCAGCTATGCCAGCGCGCCGGCTGCCACTGCAGCGTGCCGGCGGGACAGCCATTCTGCAGCGAGCATTGCCGGATCGCGTCCTCCGCAGCATCCGGCGAACGGATCCGCGATCAAGAACGCGCCGCTTGCGCCTGCAAACATGACGAGTGCAGGGAGCATCCGTAAGCCATATGCAGCCCGACCGGAAACAGGGCACCTTCGCGTTTGGCGCGGTGGCCGTGGCGCTCGGAGCGGTCGCCCTGCGGCTGCGCTCGGAGCACAGCCGTGCGCAGGCGGGGAAATATCCCGGCAGATCGACTGAGCGTGTGGCGCCACAGCCAGCGACCGTGACGGCGGCGCGGCGCTTGAATCGGGCGGCAGGGGTGATCGCAACCTCAACCTTGCTGGACAGTGCGGTGGAGCATTATCGCGGTTCGTTCCAGAACAAGGCGATGGTCACACCGCTTGTCGTGTCGGCGCTGGCGCTCGCAGTCAGCGCGCACGGCACCGGCGACCAACGCCCGATGGCGCACAAGATTCGCAATCCGATTTATCTGGCGGCGGCGCTGACAGGTCTCGTCGGCACGGGCTTCCATCTCTACAACATCGGCAAACGGCCGGGCGGCTTTCGCTGGCAGAATCTGTTCTACGGATCCCCACTCGGTGCGCCGGCGGCCGTCGCCCTCTCCGGCCTGCTGGGCTATTACTCGGAACGCCTGCGCGACAGCGAGTCCGCCAAACCGCGCGTATTCGGCCTGCGCGCGGGTCGCGCACTGGCGGCGCTTGCCAGCCTCGGCATACTCGCCACAACCGCCGAAGCGGGATTGTTGCACTTTCGAGGCGCCTTCCACGACCCGTTCATGTATCTGCCCGTGACCGTGCCGCCGGTGGCGGCGGCGCTGCTCGCCGAAACCGCGGCAAGCCACCCGAAGCCGCCGCGCCGTCTCACCCGCTGGTGGCTGTTTTTCACCGCCTTCATCGGCCTCGCTGGAACGGCTTTCCACGCGTGGGGTGTGCATCGCAACATGGGCGGCTGGCGCAACTGGCGTCAGAACGTGTTGAACGGACCGCCGCTTCCGGCGCCGCCGAGCTTTGCCGGGCTCGCGCTCGCGGGACTCGCGGCACTCGGTCTGCTGACGGAGCACGACGATGCCTGACCGCTATCCAGGCTACGACGTGCTGGCCAAGCGCGACTCGCCTTCCTGGAACGAGCCGACACGCCGGGTAATCGATGCGCGTCTCGCTACCCCAAACGAACCGCGTTTTTTCAAC
Source organism: Rhodanobacteraceae bacterium (assembly GCA_050737995.1). GTDB lineage: Bacteria > Pseudomonadota > Gammaproteobacteria > Xanthomonadales > Rhodanobacteraceae > 66-474. Next base: position 32,029 of record JBOHYR010000064.1, on the reverse strand, counting down.
GCGCAGGAATGGCAGACGCTGACCGCGATCTGCGATCGCATCGTCCCGCAACCGAAAAGCCGCAAGCAGGTTCCGATTTCCGCACTGGTCGATCGCAAGATGGCGAACGACGCACTCGACGGCTATCGCCGAGCCAGCCTGCCGAAAATGCAGAAGGCATGGCAACGCGGACTCGCCGCGCTGGATGCGGCCGCGGTTGCGAAGCACGAGCAACGCTTCCACACGCTCGCCGCGCCGGACCAGGATGCACTGCTGAGGGCAATGCAGACCGGCCAACTCGACGCCCCGGAATGGGGCGGCATGCCGGCGGATACATTCTTCTCCGAGCGCGTCGCGCACGACATCCTGGCTGCCTACTATTCGCACCCCACCTCATGGAATGAAATCGGTTTCGGTGGCCCGGCCAGTCCGCGCGGGTACGTGCGGATGTATTTCAACAGGCGCGACCCGTGGGAACCGGTGGAAGCAAAACCTGGCGAACCAGCCAAGGCCCGCAAGGCCAATGAACATGTTCGATGACGCCCTTCATACGCCACGCGGCAAAGGCGGTCGGGCACCCGATCCGTTGCGGGTCGGCGGCTGGATGCCGATGCGGCAATTCGCCGAGAGCGAGGAAGTCGATTTCGTGATAGTCGGGACCGGCGCCGGCGGCGGAACGCTGGCGTGCAAACTCGCCGAGGCCGGATTTTCGGTGGTCGCCATGGATGCCGGCGCCTGGTGGCGGCCGCTGGAGGAATTCGCCTCCGACGAAACCCACCAGCGCAAACTTTATTGGAACGACGAGCGCATCTGCGATGGCGCCAATCCACTGCAGCTGGGCAGGAACAACTGCGGGAAGGCGGTGGGCGGCTCGACCGTGCATTTCGCCATGGTATCGCTGCGCTTTCGGCCGGAATGGTTCAAGTCGCGCACGGTCTTGGGCTATGGCGCCGACTGGCCACTCGACTGGCGCGAGATGTGGCGGTACTACAGCGAGGCCGAACAGGCGCTGAAGATCGCCGGCCCCGTGACCTACCCGTGGGGGCCGCCGCGGCCGCGTTATCCATATCGGGCGCATGAAATCAATGCCGCCGGCTTGGTGCTGGCGCAAAGTTGCGAGGCGATGGGTATCCCGTGGACGGAGACGCCGTTGGCCACGGTGTCGGCGCCGCGCGGCGAATCGCCACCGTGCGTGTATCGCGGGTTCTGCGTCACCGGCTGTTCGACCAATGCCAAGCAGAGCGCGTTGATCACATGGATTCCCCGCGCGGTGAAAGCTGGCGCCGAGATCCGCGACTTGGCGATGGTGGGACGTGTCGAAACCAACGCGGCGGGTCTCGCGATCGGCGTGCATTATCACCGCGAAGGGCAATGGCGCTTCCAGCGCGCACGCAACGTCGTGGTCGCCGGTTATGCGATCGAGACTCCGCGGTTGCTGTTGAATTCAGCCAATCAGCGCTACCCGGATGGTCTGGCCAACAGCTCCGGACTGGTCGGCAGGAATCTGATGACCCAGACCAATCAGGGCGTGTTCGGCGTGATGCAAGACGAGATCCGCTGGTACAAGGGCCCACCGTCGCTGACCATCACCGAACACTGGAATTACACCGATACCGGCAAGGATTTCTTCGGCGGTTATGCCTATATGGCGCAGGGTCCGCTCCCACAGACATGGGCCGCCACGCAAGCCGGCAATCGCGGTTTGTGGGGCGCGGCGCTGCTGCGCGAGATGGAAAAATACAATCACCAGGCGGGATTCAAGATCGTCGGCGAAACACTGCCGCAGGAACGCAATCGCGTCACGCTCGCCGATGAAGAGGATCAATATGGATTGCCAATCGCGCGCGTGACGTACTCGCTGTGCGACAACGACAAGGCGTTGGTGAAACACGCGGTCGATTTCATGTCGCAAAGCCTGGAAGCCATCAACGCCCGCGACGTCTGGGCCGAGGACGACGACACCTGCCATCTGAACGGAACCGCACGGATGGGCGATGATCCGCGCAGAAGCGTGGTCGATGCCGATTGCCGCTGCTGGGATATCGCCAATCTCTGGATATGCGATGGCTCGGTGTTCCCGACGGTCGGCGGGGTCAACCCGTCGCTGACCATTCAAGCCATTGCCTGCCGCACCGCAGATCGGATTCGGCAAATGGCGGCACAGGGCGATCTGTGAGCCTGCATCCGGATCAAACCGGTACGGACAGCAAACAGGGAAACAACCAACAAATGGAGAGGGTCGCATGAGTTTATTCAAGACATCCACGAACACACCCAAAGGCGGTTTCAAGGACAAGATCGTCGTGATCACTGGCGCCTCCGCCGGCGTGGGCCGAGCCACCGCGCTGGCTTTTGCGGCGCGCGGCGCGCACCTGGCACTGATCGCACGGGGCCAGGAAGGGCTCGAATCGGCCAAGCGTGAAATCGAACTGTCGGGCGGCGACGCGTTGACCATTGTTGCGGACGTCGCCGACGCGCAAGCTTTGGGGGCGGCCGCCGAAAAGGTCGAAAAGGAGCTCGGTCCGATCGACATCTGGGTCAACAACGCGATGGTGACGATCTTCGCGCCGGTCAGCAAGATCGAGCCCGACGAATTCAAACGCGTGACCGAAGTGACCTATCTCGGCGGGGTCTTTGGAACGATGGCGGCGCTCAAGCACATGCGGCCGCGCAACCGCGGCACCATCGTGCAGGTCAGTTCCGCCCTGGCCTATCGCAGCATCCCGCTGCAGTCAGCTTATTGCGGAGCCAAACACGCGCTGGTGGGCTTCATTGATTCGCTGCGGTCGGAACTGATCCACGAACATAGCCGCATTCACCTCACCAGCGTGCAGATGCCGGCCTTGAACACACCGCAGTTCGGCTGGGCACGCAACAAAATGCCGAACCGCGCGCAGCCGGTACCCCCGATTTTCCAGCCGGAAGTCGCGGCGAATGCGATCTTGTTCGCAGCGAGCCACCGCCGCCGCAACGTACCGGTAGGTTCGCCGACCTGGCAGGCAGAATGGGGTCAGAAATTCGTGCCGGGCCTGCTCGACCGCTACCTCGCGCGCACCGCCTGGAGCGGTCAACAGACGAATCAAGCGGAGGATCCCGGCCGCCCCGACAACCTGTTCGAACCAGTCGCCGGTGATCCCGGAACGCGCGGAACCTTCGGCAACCGTTCGAGCGCCCACAGCACCGCGTTATGGGTCGAGGAAAATCGCGGGTGGGTCTTCGTCGGTGCGGCGGTAGCCGTCGGAACTCTCGCGGCACTCGGTTGGTATGGCGCGCGCTCGCAATCGGGCTCGGCACGTCCCATGCGTGACCGTATTGCCAGCGTCTCACGACAATTATGAAAATGACAACTTGGACATCGCCGTGCAACGCGTGCGGCCCCACAGCAAGGAGAACACCATGAGCGCAAACGTCAACAAAAATCCAGCACATGCAAGCGACAGTACGCACGAGCGCATCGAAGGCACGGCCAACCGTGTCAACCAGGCAACCAGCGACGCAGTGCACGCAACGAAGGATAAAATCGATGCCGCAGCCGACCGCACCGAGGAAGGCCTGCATCATGCCACTGATGCCAGCGCACGCGGCGCGCACCGGGCTGCATACAAGGCTGCGCAATGGCGAGAACGCGGAAGCGAGCTTATGGATAGCTTAGGCGAGCGTGCGGAGGATATGTTCGACAACGTGCGTGAATACGTACGTGACAAGCCCGTGCAATCGGTGGCGATCGCGCTGACAGCCGGGTGGCTGATCGGGAGATTGCTGGGTCCGCGACGCTAAACGCTGCCGGCACGGTGCGGGCTCTACATCGATGGGCGTTGCGGACGGCGAGCGCGCTGCAGAGGAAGGACAGCCGCATACCGAAGCAGCCACCAATACATCCGGTGCAAGTGGCGAGGCGCAATTGAAAACGGTGCTCGCGGCGGCCGCTGCTCTTGTGGCGGCGCTGTGTCACTCGCTGTGTGCATTACGCACGCTGGCACTGACTGAAGCGCGGGCACTGCGCGCCGGCATTCCATTGTTTTTCATTGGCGCGATCACGCTGGTCGCGTTTTCCGTGTCGCTTTGGGTGTGCCTGGTCGCGCTGTTTGGTTGGATGCTGATGTTGGCTACGCATTCGCTCGGCATCGCGCTTGCCCTGCTGGTCGTCGGTCACGCGGCGTTGGTAGTCGCCGTCTGGCACGCGATGAAGTATTCGCTGCGCCAAGCACTTTTCCCACGCGCACGAGCCGAATTGCGACTATTGGCGCGCACATTGCGTCATGACATAAACCGCTTCGCCGACACGGGATCGACAACAGGCTCCAAGAACGACGCGAATCCGGAATATGAAACTCCTGTGCAGGGTGAATTGTGAACAATTACTGGAGAGCATTACGCGCCCGCAAGCAAGCGCTCGCGGAATGCGAACACGCGCGGCGGGGACTCCACGACTCTATCGGTGGTGTCATCGGCGTGTACCAGGCGCATCCTATGCCGACCTTGGCCGGCGCGGCCGGCATCGGATTCGTGCTGGCACAACTTCGTATCGGTAGTGGGTTGATGCGGACGGGTGTGCGCATCGCCACCGGGCCGGTGTGGCAATTGGTGCATCGATATTTTCACATCTTAACCTGATGCAGCGGCGTGATTGGCCTTGGATTTAAACCGTTGTGTACGCGGAGGGCACCACGAAATGATTGTTTTGTATGTGCTCGCAGCCATCGGTGTGCTGGCCCTGTGCCTGATGCTCTATAACTGGTTGGTCCCGGATGAGTCCGAGATCGCGCCACGCGGTCTGTCGGTGGATACCTGTCTGGCCGAGGAAGAATCCGCGCGGGCGCTCTCGGCCAACCTCAATGCACCGCTGCTGGATGGCAATGCCATCGACCCTCTGTTCAATGGCGACGAGATATTCCCGGCCATGCTGGAGGCGATCCGTCGAGCCCAGGACTCGGTGCACCTGCTGACCTATATCTATTGGCAAGGCGCGATCGCGCGTCAGTTTGCTGCCGAACTCAGTGCCGCAGCCAGCCGCGGCGTCCATGTGCGCCTGCTTGTGGATGCCGTAGGCGGCCACAAGATGGCGCCACCCATGGTGGACGAGCTCAAGCACGCAGGTTGTAACTTTGCCTGGTTCAGACCTCTGCGCTGGTACAACGTGGGTCGCTTCAACGACCGTACCCATCGGAAAGTAATGGTCGTGGACGGGCACACCGGTTTCACCGGCGGCGTCGGCATCGCTGATGTTTGGACCGGCCATGCCCAAAACCCGGATCATTGGCGCGACGATCATTTCCGCATCCGCGGACCCGCGGTGCGTTACCTGCAGGGCTCGTTTGCTGTGAACTGGCGTCAGGCGACAGGTGAGGTGTTGGCCGGTGCCTCGCTATTCCCAAATCTGGATGAGGCCGGCACCATGCGCATCGTCGCCGCTGATGCGGCACCCAGCATACGCGTTTCCACCATCGGGTTCACGTATTGGCTGTTCTTTCATGGCGCACGCGAGGAAATTCGCGTCACCACACCATATTACGTGCCCGATCCACGTCTGGATCTGGGGCTGGAGGCTGCCGCGCGACGCGGCCTCAAGGTCGTGTTGCTGGTGCCTGGGCCGCATATCGACTCGGGCATGGTGTCTTTCGCAAGCAAGACCTACTACCGGGATTTGTTGCAAGCCGGTGTTGCCATCCATGAATACCAACCGAGCATGATCCACACCAAGACCGTTACCGTGGACGGCAACATCGCGCTGATCGGTTCGCCCAATTTCGACACGCGATCATTCGGGCTGAACTATGAAGAAGCGCTGGTCGTCTATGACAAATCGCTGACACAAGAACTGGACCGGTCCTTCGATGATGATTTGACCAAAGCGCGCCAGATCACCCTGGAAGAAGTGCAGCAGTGGTCTTGGCTCGAACGCGCGCGTCACCGCGTGGCGCGGTTGTTGCGCGCGCAGTTGTGAGACATTCGTATTTCACACCGTTCTGATGAAACCAGCGGTGAGCTAAGCGCTCCGTTCGCGAATTGTCGCCGGGGCCACGGGACCCCTGCAGTCGGCAGCAACAAGCTGATCTACTTGTGCACGTCAGCCAAATCATCACGTCAGTCATGTCCATCACAATAAACGCAAACCACGACCATCGCGCTGCACCCTGGCTGCGCTGGGTGGCCCGCTGCGGTATATTGGCCGAGGGCATGATCTATGTGCTGATCGGTGGTCTGGCGTTCGCTGGCGCGTTTGATCCCACGCTGCATCCAAGCGGATCCAACGGGGCAATGTCGAAACTCGCCCGCGTACCACTGGGCCGCGTGATGCTGGCGCTGCTCGCGTTGGGTCTGGCTGCCTTCGTGCTTTGGCAGCTGGTACTGGCGGTGCTGGATCCTGAGTATCAGGAAGATCGCTGGAGGATCAAGCGGGTCGCTTTGCGCATCCATCATCTTTGGAATGGCGCAATCCACTGCGTGCTTGTCGGCATCGCTGCGTGGCAGTTGCTCGGCTTGGGTCATGGCGCCGATCACGGGCATACCCAGAAGCATTTAACCGCGATGGCTTTGCGGCTGCCTGGCGGTCGCTGGCTGGTGGGCGGCATCGGCGCCGGAATCGTGGTGTTTGCGCTTGCGCAATGGATTCTGGCCTGTCGGCCTCAACAAGACACGCGGATGCATCTTGCTGACACGCCACTGCGCCGCCCGATCCTGTTCCTGCTGGTGCTGGGCTATGTGGCGCGAGGGGCGCTATTCGGATTTATTGGCACGCTTCTGATCCATGCTGCATGGCTGTACGACCCGAGCCAAGTCGCGGGCGTAGCTGGAGCGCTGCAATCGATGCGGCATCAACCGTACGGCAGATGGCTGCTCGGCGCCGTTGCAATCGGTTTGATCGGCTTCGGCTTCGCACAGATCGCCAAGGCGCGCTATCGACAGATTCGCATCGAGTAAGTATCCCCCGGCAGAGCCGGGGGGCTTTATCGGTGAGCGCCTCAAATCGGGAGCCTCCCAAGGCGGCTGCTTACACACCCATCTTCATCTGGTCGTACCGCTCATCTTCTTGCTCCGGGTTTCTGTGGATCGCAAAGTGACCCTCTATGCCATACCGTGCTGCCTGGGCGCGTCTCCCGTGTGGCCAGCTCCGCGAGTGCTGCCACCCGCAGCGTGACCGGCGCGGCGGTGTTCCCACCTCCGCCCCGATCACGACGCAACCATAGTTTTGTTGCGGTCTAAACTGGTGGTCTACGACGCCCGAAGATGAGCGACAAGATGAACAGGATGATGAAGATGACGAACAGGATCTTGGCGATGGTTGCCGCGAGGCCGGCGACACCAAAGAATCCGAAGAATCCAGCGATCAGTGCGATGATGATGAAAACGACTGCGTAGTAAAGCATGACGATACCCCTCTTTGGTTCAGCAAGGCCCTGCCAACGGACCAGAATCGCCATGCGAGTCGTGCTGTTCGCAACGGCGGGTTGAAAGAAAGAACTCCGGGCATGCCATCCATGGCATGCCCGGAGCGAGTCGGATCGGCGCCAATGGCGGAGACCAGGCCGATCCGACCGATGGGCCAGGTGCGTTCACCGCAACCAGGCGCCGTTCGCGACGCATCCTGCATCGTGTGGAGAGAGACCGATGGGGGACGGTTCCCTCCAAACCCATGTCACTCGCCCAATTCATCGTCCTCCAGTACGTCGAGATCAAACTCCAGTATCTGGTGATTTGCTCCGGTGTCTGCGACGCCGTGGCGCTCCCGCAGTTTGGCAGCTGGATAGTCGGCATTCCCGTTGGCGACACCCATATCGCCTTCGGTCAGCTTGCTCCACCGCGTCATCGGTTTGACGTAAAGCTGCGACCGCTGTCCTTCGACCCTGTCGTCATCCATGCGAGTTTCTCCGATCACTGCGAACCGTCAACTTGGGATCGTCCATGCGATTGAACAGGTCATGCGCGACCAGCGCTACCCAGTCGGCGGCTGGGCATTAACTACTGCTTTTCGCCTGCACCTGCAGACCGGAGGTATCGACGTGCTTGACGCCTTTGACCTTCATTGCGGCTTTCTTGGCCTTATTGATATCGCGCTTGCTGGCCACCCTACCGGTGAGGGTCGCGGTGCCATCCTGGAAAGTGACATTCACGTTTGTTGCCGTCACGCCGTGCTCTGTCAGCTCATGCTTCACCTTCTGACTGATGGTGTCACTCGACATGCTGTCATTCGACATCGACTGGCTGGACATGGACGACGTTTGTGGCGGCGTTGCCTGCTGCGCACTTTGCGCGTATGCGGTAGTACCGACGGAGGCAACTAGCAGGGAAGCGATGGCAACAGCGATACGGGTTTTCATGATGTAGCTCCTGGTTGAGAGTGGATGGGGTTCAATGGTTGTGTTTTTGAAGGCCGTGCATTACTCCGTCGAACCTCACGTGTTGTGATAGTCGCGAGCGCAACAACAGAGGATGAATACGCGAACGCTCGTTTACCTCGACTTCAGGCCGGATGCATCGACCTGCTTTACGCCCAGCACGCTTTTCGCAGCCGCGATGGCCTTCTTGGTGGCAATGTCACTCTCGAGCTTGCCGCGAGCCGCGCACATGCCGCAAGGAAGAATGCGGTTGTCGCAAGGCACAGTTTTAAGAGAACTCCGTTGCCGGAGGTTGTTGAGACGGTTTCAGCGATCGTCTTGGTTTCGGAGAGCATCCCCTTGACGTTTGCGTATCGGGTCCCTCTTTACGGGTATTTCATCGTCATTCGACGGATCACGGCGGTGCGGAGGGAAACGTTGTGGAGACTTCTTGCTTGGGTCCTGCGGGTCACGCTGCGCGGGGTTGCGACGGGAATTCATGTGAAACTCCATGTTGGCCGGTTAGGGGAATTGGTCTTCGAGCCGACCCTTCCGTGGAAAGACTCGAAGTAGGCCGGGATGGGGGAATCCCGGCTCGTTCGCCAGAGCGTCTAGGGGTGAGGCATTCTGACGAACAGTACGGCGCTTCCTTTTGCCGCTTGAAAATCCCGATCAAAATATCGGGGACCGCTGGTCATTCTGAACGTTAACGACCGGCAATTCGGTAGTCTGAGTGGAGCGATATGCATCTTTTTTAACTCTTTGGTCTCGAGGATCGCCACCTGCTTTCTCGCTTCTTCCCTGGCGATTCTCAAGTCGTCAACGATCAATCCGCCCATTGGACCTTGAGCTTGCCACTGGGCTGTTTCCACTGACCCTTGATGTTGTCGTCGTTCAAGGCCCACGCCTCCCGTGAATCAGGTGGGAGGTAACGGTCGCCGCGTCGTGGTTAATGGTCAATTCGGGCGTCTCCATTTCGCGCATCAGTGCTTCGATCCGGAAGACTGCGCGCTCAAGCTGGCACAGTTCGCGGTGCAGGTTCTGATGCAGCCCCAACACTCCGTCCAGGGTCTCGCGGAATCGCCGGGTGACGCGCACTTCATGGTGGGCGATGTGCTTCAGGCAACCGAGATCGATGTCTACGTTGGCCATCGTCAGCAAGCATTCGATCCTGGCACGAAGTTTGACCATAATGCTTCCGCCCCTGCGTGCGGTCACTCCACCGGCCAAGTCCATCTGCCCGGCCAGATCCTCCGCGATGGCGACGTGCGACTTGGTAAGTCGCTCGACCAGAAATTTCAGATGCGGGCGGATGAGCAAGGGCGCCAGGTTCGCGTAATGCACACGCGTATCGTCAAGTTCAGAAATCAGTTTTTGCACGATCGCGCACTCTTTGGAATTCATGTTCCGCCTCCTTGTCTGTTGGTGGTTGACAACAATGCATAGCGACGAGGCCGTTGCGATCCGAGCATCAGTTGAAGCGCATACCGTTGCAGTTGGCGTGCGCGCTCGCGGCGCGAGACGTGCCGACGTGCGGCGCTGGCTAGACCACGTCTGATGGTCGCAAGCAGCGCCAAATCTGCGCGCGCAAGCCTGCGGTAACGCTCGCGTTCAACGCGGTCTTCGGTCAGCAGCCCAGCCGCTGCGTGGAAGCGGCCTTCGTCTTCGATGACCACCAACAGATCGAGTATGTTTCGCGGTCCACGCCTTCCACTCGGCCATCCAGCCCGCACACCCGGTCAGATTCTCTGCTCGTCCTTCGTGCAACATTTCTCTTGTCAACATTCACGGCTTTCTCCATTGCCGAGTCAGCAAGTTTGCCTCTGTTGCAAATGGTTCAACAACGCACGCGCTCCCCTGCGCGCCGGCGGCCGTCCCTGGCCTCGCCGTCCATGGCGTTACCGGTTGCGCGTATTCGAATGATTTCCGCGATGGGCGCTACCGCGCTGTGAGTCGCGATCGCGCGATGGATGCGGTAAACTCGATCCAGCAGTGCGGCGTAGCCGTCGCCGGGATTCGTACAATCGGGGTCGACCGAGGATGCAGCGGAATGTTTCGGCTCGCCGCCGTCACTGTTGCGCGATTCCCACTCGCCGATTTCAGAGAGCATCGCGGCGTATGCCCTCGCCTTGTCGCGATGTCGCTCGCCGAGGGCACCACTCGATTGCTGCGCCGCAGCATCGTGAAACTGCCGGGAGTCGTCAAGCTGTTCTACGAGTGTGCGCAGGTTGGCGGGAATCGTGTCCATCGATAACTTCCGTGGCTGCCCTTGTCCGGAGCAAAGCTTCTCATGCGGATACAGGGGCGTATGTACGAAAGCGAACATTACGGAAGAAAAATTTCGATGCCTAGTTAAAGGAACGTGAAATCATCGATCCCCGAATTGGCACGCAAGCCGTCTCGCGGACGTGTCACAGGGATTCCTCCAAGCAGCTCACCCGTATCACAACGATAGCCGATACAGACGTATAGACGTCCATAATAATTTCTGCACAGCACGATAAGTACTGCGCACATGCACAGTAGTCCCCGAGTCGCAGAACGGAACTGAAATCCAGGAAAGCGGAACGCGACCGCGGCCTCGCGTTAACGCGACGACTATTGCATCAACCCAACCAACGTTGTTGGCTAATGCGATTGGCGTGGTAACAACCGCACGCGGCGCGCACCAGCGCGGGCCGGTCGGTCACGACAAGGCGGCCCCGCGAATAACGGATCAGCCCGCGCCGCTGCAACGCGCTCGCGGCCGCGCTGACGCCGACCCGGCGGACGCCAAGCAATTCGGCAAGGGCTGACTGGGTAATAGTCAAGGGTTCGACGCTTGCTCGAACGTGGATCATCAACAACCAGTGCGCAAGGCGTTGCTCTACTTTGTGGGAAGCCAGACATACCGCGTTCTGCACCAGTTGTGTCATCAGCACGTGCACATAGCGATGGAGTTTCCGCCGCAGCGACTCGCTGAGCTTCAACTCGCGGCGCAGCGCGGGCGCGTAGATGCGTAGTGCCTTTCCCGTGTCCAGCACCAGTGCACGCTGATACGATTCCTCGACGCCTAGTACCAGCACCGTGCCAAGCATGCCCTCGTTGCCCACCAGGTAGATTTGCTGCTCGGAGCGGTGCTCCGAGGGGGTCAGCAGCGACACGCAACCACTCAGCGGGAACCACGCGTAGCGCATCCGCTGCCCTGGCTCATGCAGCACATCGCCCAATCGCAGGTCCACCGCTTTGCAGGCGCGCACTATGCGCGCGCGGTCTGCACGCGGCAGGGCATCGAGCAGGCGATTGCCGGATGCGCCCCAGACCTCTTTGGTCGAGGATATGTTTGCCGTGGCGCGGGGCGGCGTGCTTACTGGCGTGGACATGACATCTGTACTGTCGCTTGCAGCCATCGGCTAGATGCGAAAAAGCATGCATTACAAATGCCAAACGAAAAAAACCGGGCGGCCGACGTATATCAGGTACGGTCCCTTGACTATATGCCTCAACTCCGCGGGGCGCAAATTCGCGGCGCACCATCCAGCGACATTTGCAACGCCTCGTTCAGTTGAACGGAACGACGGGGTGCATCAGTCGCTGATGGCGGCGATCTGTCGTAGCGGCATGACTTGCGACGGGGTCTTCGCTTCGCGTTCGCCTCGATTGCGATCTGTCGCGACGTGGCTCCACGGCATCAGGCGGGCCTGCTCATTTCGGACCGCATGGTAGCAATCGCATGACAACGCCTCCATGCGGGGACGGTTGATTATCTCGATGCAACCGCGCGTGTAGTGAATTACCCTCGCCCGTTTCAGCCTGGTCGCAGCCTCGGTCACGCCTTCGCGGCGCACACCGAGCATGCGTGCGATCAGCTCGTGGGTCATGACCAATTCGTTCGATGCCACACGATCCATGATCATCAGCAACCAACGACACAATTGCTGCTGGATGGTGTGATGGCGGCTGCAGATCACGGTTTGTCCGATCTGGATCAGCAGCGCCTCTGTATACCGCAGCATCAATTGCTGAAGAACGCCGATTTTCACGAACTCACGGCGCAGCGTATCGCCCTTGATGCGATACGCGGAACCGGCACTTTGTACCACCGCCCGGGTAGGCGCTGTCCTGCCACCCAGGAACAGCGAAAAGCCCACCAGACCATCGTTGCCGACGAGCGCTATGGCGCCCGTCCCGCCGGTTTCGGTCACGTACAACTTCGAGACAACGGCGCTGGTCGGAAAGTAGGCGAAAGTCTGAATCTGACCTGGCTCGTACAACACCTCGCCAAGCGAAAGCTCGATGGGCTCGAGATACGCGGAAAGCCGTTGACGATCTTCTTCTGGCAACGCCGTGAGCAACTCATTGGGCAAGGCGCATCCAGCAGACACTGTGCTCATCGGAATACTTGCATTCAAGGATCCACCAAGCCCCAGATGCTACTAGAAAAATATGTAAATGAAATGTACGTCGCCGCACAATCTTCCGTGCGGCAGTTGAAGGGGCTTCGAGCGTCGCCATTTTTTTAACGCGGGATGAATGCATCCGTGGCCGTAACGTGTCCTTGACACGGCGCGAACGATGCGCGCGCGAGCATTCGTGTTTCACTGTACTTCGGCGAACGCATGGAGAAGCACATGGCAGCGAGGCAGAGGTCAACGACGCGAAGTGGCGCCAGTCTGGTGCGGAGGCATCGGAATATTCAGATCCGGATCGGTCACGGGCTGGAAGTGATCGGTGGCTCCAAAAGGATGAAAATGCCATGATGATGATGTCAGGTGGTGATTTGTGCACGGTCCGCTTCCGCTTCGACGGGAACGGTGAGCAAGTGTCGACACTGATTGACAAGATGCGCTCGCTCGACGACGTCGACCGCGTCGTCGAGGTTGGCGCCGAGATGGTGCACATGCGCGAGGATTCGAGTTCGGCGGGCTCCGATGATTTTGCCGGCAGCGACTTCCACGACGTGGAAATCCATGCGCTGTATCCGGGAGCCGCCGAACGGGTACGCAATCTCGTCGAGATCGCGGCTCGCGATCTCGGCGTTGTCGTCGAATACATTGATCGCTTTTGATCGAGGCGCGCCACTGCAAGCACAGCGGCGCGGCGACGTCGCTATCCCCAATGTTTCCGGCGCGGGATTAATCGGGCGGGCGTGCAAACAACGCATGAGCGAAAAGGTCGCCGCCAAGCGGCGTCTGCCAGCGAGCACGACTCCAGATCTGGAACGGAGGATTGGATGCGCAGCAAGGCACTGAATTTCGAGCAAGGATTCCGCGTCGGTCCAGGCACCTTGAGGGGGCAGGTTGCCGAGATGACCTTGCGAAAGGGCGAATCGACAGGCGGCCCCGGCAACGCGCACGACGATTCCGATCAGTGGCTGTATGTCATCGCAGGTCGCGGGGAAGCCATCGTCAACGGCCGACAAAGGGTTCTGGAATCCGGAACCGTGCTGCTGATCGAGAAGGGTGAAGCCCACGAAATTCGCAACACCGGGACGACGAACCTGCGAACACTGAACTTCTATTCACCGCCCGCATACTGAGGCGCATCGACGCGCCCGAAACGCCGGACGCCACGGCGTATCGGCAGCGTTCGGTCGGCGGGTCCAGCCGGCGGCGCAACGCAAAATACGGTCGCCAGATCTCCTGAGGCCGACGGTTGATCGAGACACGCCGCCGCAAAGCGGCGCAACGTTTCCTTCAACCGCACAAGCGCCGCGCGATGGCGCCAAGGCGGTCTTTTCATCAGGACCATGCTTGGCACGGATTCCCTGCCGAGACTGTACGCCACCGGTTCGGAAAAATAACATCGCTGGGCATACAGTAGCCCTGTCAGTCGCTGCCCCCGTAAGGTTGCGCTCCTCCGCCATAGGGAATGTTTCCATCTCCTCGTGTCGGCCGTTGGTGCTGCTGCACCAAGGCTCACGACTCGGAGCTCCCCATGACGCAGACCGATCTGCCGGCTGCCAATCGCCTTATCTCAGGCCTACCGGACGCGGAGCGGGAGGGTCTGCTCGCACTTTGCGAACGGGTACAAGTGCCACTCGGAAAAACCATCGTCGAAGCGGGCCAGCGGCTCAGCCATGCCTGGTTTCCGGTGGATTCTTTCTTTTCCCTGGTCACCCAGGTCGACGAAGAGGCAGATCTGGAGGTCGGGCTGTCGGGCCCCGAGGGTATGATCGGCGCCGGGTTGGTGCTGGGTATAATGGAGTGCCCGCAACGCGCGCTGGTGCAGGGAGCCGGCGATGCATTGGTGATCGAGGCAGCGCAGCTACACAACGAAATGGAACGCAGCCTGGCGCTGCGTCGCCGGCTCGCGGCCTACGTTTACGTGCTGATGGTGCAATTCTCGCAAGCGGCCGTCTGCATCCATGGACACCTTCTCGAGAAGCGGCTGGCGCGCTGGCTGTTGATGTCCAGTGACCGCGCCGGTTTGGACGATTTTCAAGTCACACACGACTTCTTGGCTTACATGCTCGGCGTGCGCCGCTCGGGGGTGACCGAGGCTGCACGGATCCTGCAATCGCTCGGCCTGATCAAGTATCGGTACGGGAAAGTCCATATCCTCGACCGCGCGGGTCTGGAGGCGATGTCCTGCCCGTGTTACGGCATCGACAAAACCACTTACCGGCGGGTGTTGGGCACTAGCTAGGGTTCTCCGTCGGGTCGCGTCACATCCGTGATGCTCCGATTGTCGCCTGCCAATGCGTCCAAAACGTCTTGGGAAACGTCGCTGCGCTGCCGGTCGCTTCGCCCGGTGTACGCGTGCCGTCCCCGGTGCGGCGGCGATCTGCCAAATTACGCGGGTCACGCATCTCGTGGCGTCGAAAATTGTGGACCGGAAACTTTGGTTGAGCCGCCCCCGTTCATCAAAGGCCACTGCAGCGCCAACTTCGCTACTTCATTTCACGGCGGTTTGACGCGCGCTGTACTAAACCGCGTTTCGTATGCCGGCACACGGAACGATAATCCGCAGGAGATACAAAGGACCCTCTCCCGAAAACGTTGTCCTGCGGAAGGGAACTGCATTATCACCAAAGGAGGAAGCATCATGCGTACTCGGACTCTTGTTCTCACGCTCACGGCCACCTTGGGCGTTGGCTTGCTGTCACTTGCCTCTTCGCCTGCCGTGGCCGCCAGCGACAACGGCGCGCACACTATCGATTGCCACATGAATTTCAAGCTCAACGGATGGTCGGCAATCTACGAACGTGCAACGGGCTCAGGCACGGTCAAGTGCAGCGACGGACAATCGATGCACGTCACGATCGACGCACACGGTGGCGGATTGACGGTCGGCAAGTACAAGATCAACGATGGCAAGGGCGATTTCACCGGAGTTACCAGCATCAACGACGTCCTGGGCTCTTATGCCGAAGCGTCCGCACATGCCGGTGTAGTAAAAAGTTCGCGCGCTGCGGCAATGACCAAGGGTACCGTTTCCCTGGCTCTTTCTGGAACCGGTAACGGTTGGGATATCGGCGCCGGTTTTGCAGGTTTCACTATCAAGAAGGCGCGTTAAGTCATTGCAACTTCGATCCGCATATTCACCGTCGAAAGGGCGCCATTGCATTTCGATGTCGTCTTGCCTGCGCGCTGAACCATCTGGCGCGTATGCGCGAGCGTCACCGCCGCGCAGGCGCCGCCCCGCGCACCAGGAGATAGCCGGCAAAGAATGCAATGGCAATTCCGATCAGTCCCAAAAACACGACCGGCATATCGTAAACGCTGCCCTTGTGCGCCAGACTCATCGCCAGCGTACCGAGGGCGGCGATACCCATACGGGTAAAACCAAGCAACGACGATGCGACGCCAGTCGTCTTCTTGAACGGGGCCATGGCCTTGGCCGTACTGACAGGCACCACCATGCCGACGCCGACAAAACACACGGCGATCGGCACCAGATACTCCGCCAAGTTGCCGTGCTTGCCCACGACTATCGCGACTGCCAACAGCGTCAAGGATGCCGCAAGGATAATTGCCAGACCCATCGCGATGATCACCAGATGGGAAATGCGCTTGGTCAGCAACGCACATCCACCAGCACCGGCAACGAATGCGATCAGGATGGCCAGCGCCACGATGATGATCGCAACCGTACCGAGCCCCAGGGACGTGAGCACCAGCGCCGGTGCTCCGATCAAAGCTGTGTAGACGACGCCCACGCAGAAACCGCCGAGTGCTCCGTAGAAAAGGAAACCGCGCGTGGTAAGCACCTTTATGGCGTTGCGCCACAGATGCCGCGGATCGATCGCACGGGAATCGCGTCTCGGCAGGGTCTCTGGAAGATAACGCCAGACCAGGATCAGCAGCAACGCCGAAAGCGCCACCAGAATGGCGAAGTTGTAGTGCCAGTCGAGCGAGTGCGCAACCAACGCGCCCACCACCGGGCCTACTGCCGGCGCCAAGGCGAACGCCGCATTCAACTTGGCGTACACACGCTGACGCCGCTCGGATGGGAACGCATCGCGCACCGCTGCATCGGCAATGACCCCGCCCGCACATGCGCCGATACCCTGCACGAAGCGGCCACCGATCAACGGCCAGATCGAGAAACTGAGCATGCACAGTACTGCGCCAGCGGTAAGGATCGCCGCACCCGCCACCATCAATGGACGGCGGCCGTAGCGATCGGATAATGGTCCATAGCACAACTGACTCAACGCGGTACCGATCAGATACGCCGCCATGGTGAACTGCACCATGCCGTAATCGACGTGCAGCGCCTTCGCCATGGCCGGCATCGCCGGCGTGTATTCGGTATCGCCGAACGGTCCGACCGCCATCATGAAAGCCAGCAGCGACAATGCCGGCAACGTGACCTTTCCGGATCGAACGTGTTTGCTCGTCAAGTGTGCGTCCCTGCGAGGCGGGTTGTCGTCGGGCCGCTCCACACCGGCGGCAGCAGGCTTGAAATGCGACTATATTCCGAATACGCGTCTTGTCCATGGGCAACGAGACGATACGGACAGTGAAGTCGATGGACACCGACACAGCCAAATCCGATACCGTGGAAGGCCTGCCTGCTCCGGTCATCGCGTTGCAAGACTGGTTCCGTCGCGACATCGAGCTGCCACTCGCCAACATCGTCGGTGGGCCGGCACGGCTGAAAGTGATCGTCCTGCTGGCCGCCGTACTGGGTATGGATGCGGCGGACAAGGCTACAGTCGGTGCGGTCGCCGCCCCGCTCGAGCACGCATTCCATATCGGTGACGTCCAGATCGGTTTGCTGGTAACCGTGGCCACCGCCGTAGGCGCACTCGCCACGCTGCCATTCGGCATCCTGGTCGATCGCATGAATCGCACGCGCCTCCTGACGGCGGCCATCGTTGTCTGGTCGGTTGCGATGGCCGTCAGCGCGTTCTCGACATCCTATCCAATGATGCTGTTGTGCCGCTTGGCGCTGGGAGCGATTGTCGCCGTCGCTGCACCTGCCGTGGCTTCCCTTACGGGTGACTTCTTTCATCCGGGCGAGCGCGGGCGCATTTACGGATACATTCTGGCTGGCGAACTGGTCGGCGTGGCTTTTGGATTCCTGATCTCCGGCAACGTAGCCGCATTTTTTTCCTGGCGGGTCTCGTTCTGGTTGCTGGCAGCACTGGGTTTCCTGCTTGGCTTCGTGATATGGCGGTTCCTGCCGGAACCAAGGCGTGGTAGCCAAGGTACTCTGGCCGCCGCGGACAGCAGAGCTGCCGACGGCGCCGACGCAAAGCCGGACGACGAGACCAAGATCGCGGAGCGGATCGAGGAGCGCGGTATAGCACCTCGAGAGTCGCAGGTGCTGAGCGCTAACCCGGAAACGATGTCGTTGTGGCAAGCCATCCGGTACGTTCTCTCGATACGAACCTATAAAACGCTGATCATCGCATCTGCGCTTGGCTATTTTTATTTCATCGGTTTGCGAACATTCGCGTTGGTGTTCGTGCGCGACCGGTTCGGCTTGGCTCAATCTGCTGCCAGCATGGTTTCCGTAGGCGTTGGCCTGGGCGCCATCGTCGGGGTGTTGCTCGCGGGAAGACTCGCCGATCGTCTTATCGAACGGGGCTGGATCAATGGTCGCATCATCACGGGCGCAGCAGCTTACCTCCTCGCCACCGCGGCGTTGCTTCCGGGTTTGTTCATTGGTTCGTTGTACGTTGCGGCGCCATTCTTTTTTGTCGCTGCGACGGGCCTCGGCGGCGCGAACCCCGCCGTGGACTCGGCACGGCTCGACATCATGCATTCACGCCTGTGGGGACGGGCCGAAGGCGTACGTGCCACAGTACTGTATGCCTTGCAAGCGATTGCCCCGCCACTGTTCGGCTATGTCGCGAGCTTGTTCGGCGGCGCGGATAAAGTATATGGCCAGTCCGCAACGCATGGTGTTACCGTCGGTGGCGGCCTCGATATGGCATTCCTTGTCATGCTCGCGCCTCTATTTCTCGCTGGACTGGTACTTCTTCGCGCACTCAAGACCTACCCGCGCGATGTTGCAACGGCAATCGCTTCGGAACGCAGGACACCCGAGAAATCTTGATGTGCTGGCGTTGGCCAAATCCGATAGGTGTTGACCTCGTCGACGATCGCGCTCTGCAAGGTAGTGCCACAGGTGGAAAGCAAGCACCTATTTAATATTTAATCAGTGACTTACCGTTCCACTTGTGGTGCCAAGAGGGGACTCGAATGGTCGCTGAAAGCTAGCTGTGGTGCGGGTTTCATACCACGAAGTGTGAGTGTATACCTTCTTGTCTCCCTACCGGGTTAACGTTGCCCCGCATGAACATCATCTCGCACCGCCGATGAGGCAACACCCTGCGGAGTCAGTCATCGTCAGGCAATCTGCGAGGCGCGGATTCCCCGATGACCAATCACTCATCCAGAAACGGCCGCGCAAAAACCAGGTAACGCTCGAGGTGCTTGGATGACTGCTGCGTCGTTGTCAAGCAGCGCGCGGTTGGATGCGGGCCAATGAGCTACCCAGATCGCGGCGCGCCGTTTCCAGCTCGAACCGCTTCTGCAGGTTGATCCATACATCCGCTGTCGTGCCGAAGTATCGGCCGAGGCGCAAGGCGGTGTCTGCCGTAATCCCGCGCTTTTCGTTCGCTATGTCGTTCACCCGCGCGGGCGTTACACCGATGGCGCGGGCGAGCGCATGGCTCGACAGCTCCAGCGGAAGCATGAACTCTTCGCGCAAAACTTCGCCAGGATGGACCGGCGGCAGCAGCTTTGTGGCCATTGTCTTTCCCATCTCAATCGTCAGTGGTAATCGCAGATTTCCACACCGTATGCGTCGCCGTCTTGCCAACGGAAGCACACCCGGAACTGATCGTTCACGCGGATGCTGTGTTGTCCGACACGGTCACCCTTGAGGGCTTCCAGCCGATTGCCAGGCGGCACCCGAAGATCCTCCAGAACCCCTGCCGCGTCGAGATACTCCAGCTTTCGGCGAGCAGGGTTTTCGATGTTCACGAAGCGACGAACGCGCACGCCGCTGAACAGGGCTTCCGTGTCCTTGTCCGCGAACGTTTTAATCATGGGCGTATCGTATATCGAGATACGATACATTACAAGGAACCGCTGCCCGTCTATTCAATGTACGCCGGACCGGGTGATCAGTAAGACCGGAAGCGGCTTCGAAAGGACCGGAGTCGACCCGTAGCAGACGGTCGCCGATGTGATTTCACTCCGCGATGGGTCGCACCACTTCGTGCGTCAGCTTAAATCTGCAAATTTCGTCCGCGCCTTTGGAGTTGAATTTCCACACATCGTTTGATGGGCGTTTTCTGTCTGGGGAAAGTTCCAAATACGTGGTCCCATCCAAGATCACGAGTTTGCCATTCCCCATGCCGTGTGGCAGTGCGCCAGCCAATTGCCGGTTGGCATCGGTCGAGAGATCGGCTACACCGTTTTTATCTAGGTACGCCGGAAATATCTCCGAATCTGTATAAGTTCCATCACCCGCACTCGAATCTCCCGTCCAAAAGGCCACAATGCCGACCCGGCGTGTCTGGCCGCTATTGTCGAGATCGACTATTCCTGTGGCTAGGAGGGTATAGCGCACGCTAGCGGCCCTCTCGGTATCGTGGTAATTCAGCTCAGTGGCCGTGGAGCGGATACGGCCGCCGTAGGTGCTGAACCGTGTCGGCACTTTTTCTAATTCCAGCGACTCCCCCGGTACGGGAGGGTGCATCGGAACCGGGATCTGCTGCCCTGCGAGCATGGCGTGGCAAACGCGACTATCGGTATTCCAGGTGATCACACGCTCTTTCAGGGGCTCTTTCTTTATCTCGCACGTCGGGACGATGTCGCCGTCCCTGTCGATGATTGAGAGGTACACCGGCCACTTGCCGTAAGGCCTGCCCGTGCTACGTACCATGGGCTGACCCAAGACAGTGACTACGTCTTCGCTCACCCCGAACCCCCAATCATCGGCGCCGTAGTTCTGGATATCGCGATCGTCCCTGTCGGGTGGGGACAGTAGGATTTTCAGATTGCCGCTGAGCACATAAACAGACGTGTCGTGGCTGGTTCCACCCGAATCAACCACGATCGCTGCCAGCAGTTTGCCGTCAACAACGACATGGGCAACCTGTGTTGGCGAACCATTCGAGCCTCGCTGCCATTGCGACGGCAAAATGCGATCAATGACCTTATCGTCCAGTTGAGACTCGGACGGCACGCTCAGAAGTTGGCCTGCATTGAGCGTTTTTTCCGCTGATCGGCACAGCGTAGCTGCGTCACGCGGCAGTGTTCCATGTGCGGGCCCTGTCGCCTTGACGCGCGCTGCGTCCACCCAGCCAGTCGATACTCTTTTGGGGCCGTGAAATCGGACATAGTCAAAACCTTCGCAAGACGTAACAACATCGACCTTATTCCCGGTGATTAGGTAACCGTGGTCCGGCTGGGATTGCTCATACGGCCGGATATCGTTGGGATGGTGTCCTCTCAGGACGAGATGCTCCCGTGGTTCGCCTGTCACTTCGGCCGGTGTCACAGTGCGCTTTCCTGCAGCGATCCAAGTAGGCAAACACTGTGGTTGCGCTGACCAGTCAATCGGCTGCCCAGCCCAGCCGGCCACGGGGAGCAAAAAAGAACAGAGAAGCCATAAACCGAGTATGCAGCGAAGCGTCCAACGCCTCATGTTCGTCTCTCCGATCGATGGCTCATTTTCGTGCGGTGGCGCCTAGTTTGTGCACCGTAACAGGAAGGTCCGCCGCCGACTGTTGGCCGACGGTCGCATGACAAAGCCATTGACACACGTCAAGACACAACCGCCAAAATGGTTGAGCAGCTTCCGTGGACTAGGATTACCGTCCCTTCCCGTCGCATGCGAATCGCCCGCCGTGTTCGCGGCGGCCTGAACCTGAAATCGAATTTTTCAGAAGCGGCTATCGAGGGCGAGGCCGACGGGTTTCGGCGTGGGCATCAGCCCGTCCCACGGCGGTTACCGCTGCTCCATACCAGCAACCCCCGTTGCCGGGGGTTGCTGGTACTTGATGGAACAAGTTTGAAGTTCGGTTCAATCGAAGCGCCGTCGCAATCCCACAAACAACCCAATCAACAGCGCGCCGAAGCCGAACAGCCCCAGGGAGGTTGGCTCAGGCACCGATGTCGGGTGCTGCAACGTGAATAGCAGGCCGAAACTGAAGCCGTTCGCCGTGCTCGGGTCGATGCCGCCGGCGGAGACGAAGCTGTAGGGGCTCACATATATCTGATCCCAGTTGGATTGAACGCCCGCCGACAGGGGGACGCTGAAACCCGAGTTGTAATAGGCCTCTCCACTGATCGGGCTTGGGTTCGACCCCACGGCACAGCAAATACCGCCGAAATTGGAGAGCGGGGTAACCGGCGTGCCGTTGACCGTCCATTGATCGACAACTGCGGTAAAATTCACCGCGTCGCTGAGCTCGTAATCCAGCAGGATTTGCCAATAAGCGTTGATGTCGCCGGCGAGCGGGCCGCCGCCGACGGTCGTGATGTGCCATACATCCCATTCTGCGTTGGGTCCATCCGCCGTCTGTGTCTCGTAGAGACTGAGGGCGCCACCGTCGATAAGGACGGGCGTGCTGGTGAAGGTGACTGTGTCCGAGCAAGAGGTGTCCGTGCAAGCTCCTGGCAGGTTGCTGCCACCAAAGGTCATGCTGGATCCGATCGGGATGATGCTGGCCTGCGCCGCTGCGCTAAAACCGAAGAGGACCAAAGCCGCCAGAAGCCATTTCATTTTCGACGCCATGTGCATACCTCCCTTGTTGTGAGCATGGGGCTGGCGATTGCCAGTCGTGGGCATTGAGAGGCATCTTTCATGCCACTTATTAATAGATAACATAATCAGTCTTTTATAAAAACTCTAGGCAACTAAAGATAGAAAGTGTAAAATTTCCCGACGCAACAAAAATCGTAACAATACCAATTTTGCCCCTGGCGGCCCCGCCGTGCTTCGTTTTCGGCCGAAATCACTCAAAACTACGGAGTGTAAGAATATTCGACACTTTGAATGGTTAATCGAAGCACAGATGATCGTGCGTTCTTCGATAGCAACTATCCTCCGAAGAGCTTTGTATCCGAGTGACTGCTTTGTGGCAGCGATTCACGGCGACACTACGACAGCAGTTGGCCGATCAGTGCCCGTTGGTCGATCATCTTTGGTCAAAGGTCGCTGCGCGACCCCAAGGAGCAGTTCGCGACCATCCGGTTTGCCTCAACACAGTTGCGGCGCTGCGGCGCGCGAATGTAGCCTACTTTGTTCGCCGTGGCGTTGCCTTTCTGGCAGATGTGTTGAAGGCCACCGCGGCACGCACGAGAGCCTTGAACGCACCCGCGTCGACCTCCTCACCCTCTTGGATGTCAATCGCGCGTCTCGCGTTCCCGTCGAGACTGGAATTGAAAAGTTTGCCCTTGTCTTTTAACGAAGCCCCCTTGGCGAAGGTCAACTTCACCTTGTCCTTGTAGGTCTCGCCGGTACAGATGATCCCGTCGTGGGACCAGACCGGAACTCCGAGCATCGCGTTCGACGGCTTTCTCCATTTCACCTCCTCGATGACGTCCGGGTCCGCACCGCGGATGAGCTTGCGCATCCTGCCCAAGGTCTCCCCACGCCAGTCTTCGAGCTTGGCGATTCTCTTGTCGATCAGCTCGGAAGCTGGTTGGTTCTCGGTCGAATCCGACTCTTTCATGTTCTCCTCCTCCACGAACCCAGGCTCTGGCGTGTCATGATCGCCACGATCAGGCCGAATAGCAGCATTGCCGCGAGATTCTCCACGAACTTCACGGGGGTGAAGTGATTGACGTGTCCCCACGCGGACAGCGGCATCACGACGTAGTTCATCATCACGAACACGAGCACACCGTAAGCGAGGCCCGCGGCGATCGGTCGCGCAATGAGCCAGCACATCCGTAGCGCGGCGAGCACGAACACTGTCGCGATCAGCAGCGACATTCCCCACTGCAGGAACAGGCCAAGCACCAAGACTGGCAAGCCGCCGTGCAATGCGGCCTTTCCAAAGAGCCCCCCCGGCGATGAAACGCAGGATGATGCGCGGATCGAGCATGTTGATCAGTGCCGCCGCGCCGATGTCGAGGGTACCGGCGAGCAATCCCCCCGCAAGAGTGGCGCGCAGTGCACGTGATGGCACGCCGGAGTTTCGATCGAGCGAAATCGTTGGCGTATTCATTGACTGCCCTCAATTGGTTCGTAAAGGTGGTCGAAACCTGAAGGAGTCACAGTACGATTCTTTCCAATCACCGTTGGACGTTGAAGCGGGGGTCGGCGGTGGACTTGACGGTGATGATGCTACTGCTGATCCGGTGCCCGCTCTCGTCGCTGATCGTCAATCGGTAACGTTGATCGGGGCGCAGGTACAACTGTTCGGCCGGCGTGCTGTAGCTGCCACTCGTGGTGACCTTGATGTTGTCGACAGTCATCAAAGGCACGGGATCCAGCACCATGCGATCGGCGGGAATCGCGTCGTCACCCTCGTCCGCGTAGCGCGCAGCGATCATGCAAGGGTAGTGATGCTCGCAAACCTCGCCGCTGACCGTCACCGGGATGCGTGCGCCCCACAGACCCAGCCAGGTTGGACGGCCCAGTTGGAAGTGCTCTTCGGGAAAGATCACGCTGACATCGTAGCCGGGCCGCAACGACCACGGTTTGCCGTCCTTGTCGACGAACACGATCGGTTGCTTCGGGTGCAGCGTGCCGATGATCGCGCCGTAGTCCGGATAGTTCATTGCCGGATCCTGGTGCGGGATCAGAACCGTCTGTTCCACGGAGAGCGGGTTGATGCCGCTGTCACTGATGAAGTGCTCGGCCATCGATTGCGCGCCGAGAAACTTGCCGATTTTCTGGATGTGCGCATATCCGGCGTTGACCACCAGTCGGGCGTTCGGATCGTCCTTCAGGATCTTCCACAGGTTTTCCGCCTGCTGTGCCTCACGCGCGTTGCCCGTGTGCTCGGCATCGGCTTCGTAGGCGACGACCTTGTAGCCCAGCTTTAACGCGGTCCGCACCA
Source organism: Rhodanobacteraceae bacterium (assembly GCA_050737995.1). GTDB lineage: Bacteria > Pseudomonadota > Gammaproteobacteria > Xanthomonadales > Rhodanobacteraceae > 66-474. The sequence continues at coordinate 7,273 of JBOHYR010000064.1, read as the reverse complement.
TTTCCGCGTAGATCGGTTCGCGTGTGTAGAAGCCGCTGGCGGCGGTCGGATAACCGCGTTTGTTCAATGCGGCGATATCCGAGTGGTACAGCGTTTCCACCGCAAAGACGTTGAAGCCTTCCTCGCGCAGCGGTTTCAGCAGGCGTACGGTCAGGGTGCGTGTCAAGGCGATGTTGTGGGCCTCGTTGAGGAACACCACGCGATACTTTTTCGCCAGTTGCGGAATGTAATTGAGTGCCGGCACGGGGTGCCCGCCGGGTTGCGTCAACGGCGACGGCGAGTCGCCGCGCAGCGCCTTTTGCTGGATGGAAAAACTCTGCTCGGCGTCCTTGTAATCGCCGATGAAGCTCTGGTACCAGGAAAGGTACTGGCCGAAGATCGCGCGGAACGCGGGCCGGCCATCGGAGGCGTAGGCCCGGCGCATCACCTGGTATTGCGCCAGCAGGTCCTTGCGATCGTCGGCGCGCTTCATGATCGCATCAGACTTGTTCATCGCCTCCAGTTGCTGCTCGTACCACACGGATGGCATTTGTGCTCTGGCAGTGTGCACGCAACCAACTGCGAGGCACAGTACGAGACAGAGTATGCGCAGGAGCTTCATGGTTGTGTCGCAAACGTGGTGGGAATTTGAAGGAAGCATAGTCTCCAGATTGAAATCATCCGCGTTTGCGACGCAACCCGTGAATTGAAACTCATTTGGTAACCCCGAACAGGGAGATATCAACCAAATATTTCCATGTGTATCTCCAGCTTATCCAATCGCGACGATTGCGAAGTATGCGGCTGGTCGGGAAATCGTCGAGGCGTTGGTGTTTGACGATGCTTGGTTATCCATCGTGGCCTCCTATGTCACCGAGAGTGTCAACTTGGTTGCCAGGCGGTGCACTTGCCGCCTGAAATAAGCGGCGTTGCGGAGCGTACCACGACCGTCTCTTGTCGCCGGACCGGGCTTTGAACGTGCTTTGTTGTCAATGCGTACTTTGCATGGCGTTCGGGCGTTTCAGAGATCCCTCGGCGCTGATGCGCGTGGGCTCAGTGATATGCTTCGATCCTCTGCATCAACTTGACACTTCTTGGCGCCGCCAGACCGCCGTAATGCGCATCGATTTGCCCCAGCAACTTGCGGGCGTCGTCACGCCTGTTGGCATCGAGCATGGTGCGCGCTCGCAGCAGTTGCATATCGAGTTCTCCGGTGATTTTGGCTCGGCATGCGGTGAGTCTGTGCGGGTTGGGCTTCCAGTGCTCAGCGAGGCTGTGCGGAAGCCGAGCGGGCGTCGGCCACGGCGCAATCCGTACGTATTCTGGCATCCGAACACCAATCGACAAGCCGAGGATCGCTGGTTATCGCGTGGATGATGCAGCCACGTCTCCATTTCGCCGCAGCGCGTGCACTAGCGCTTGAGAGCGGCAAGCCAAGGCATGCCGCGGTAGGAATCTGCCACTACCCACGCGCCGGCCGTTAGCGCCCAAGAGACGACGAACTCACTCCAATTGTTGGCACTGATATGGCCTTCCGCCACGAGGGGTAGCCACACCACCATCGTGAATAGGCCCATCTGAAACGCCGAGAGTGTCGCTGCCAGCCGTGCGTAGACACCTATGAGCAACGCCACGCCCGCCGCAATGTAAGTGCCTCCGAAGAAATATGCCCAAAACACATGGGCAGGCAACCAGCCGGGCACCAGTGGCGTGGTCAGGTTGAGATAGACGAAATGGCTTACGCCGAAGAAAATCAGCGTCAGCCCGAAGAGTGCCCTCGCGATGCGCAGACCTTTGTCGCCGGTGGCGAAACCGAGCCAACGCTTGTCCCAATCAGGCGCGAACCAGGCATACAGCACCCAGGCACCTGCCACGATCACGGCGGTCTGAGCGAAGGGATACCAGTCACCCAATAACTTGGGCGCAGAGAGCATGTAGCGCCCATTGATCAGCAGCATCCATAGCAAAAGATAGGCGAGCAGCACGCGGGCGGCGACGGCGGCTGTACGCCGCCAGAGAAGGCCAACGCCGGATGCCAAGGAGATCAAGGCGCACAGATATATCAACGCCTCGCGTGCGGGCACGCCCTTGGGTACCGGTGCCCATACCGCGGTGAAATCGCCTTGGATGAGGCCGCGGATTCCGAGAACGAGCATGGTCGCCGCAAAGAACGCATGACCCGGGCTTGCGATGCGCATCGCCCTGTCTTCCGGTGGCGTTCCCTTCCATCGAAGTAGAACTCGACGCATGATGGTGTCTTGAGAATTATCCATGTCCGTTCCTATCGGCATAGCGGCCGGTTAGCATCAGTCAGGCAGATTTTGCAGCAATCCGCCGATGGAGCCAGAAAGCGCAACCACACCGAGAGCCACTTCGAACAGGCCACCCCGAAAACAACTGGCACTGGCCGCCGGAGCGTGCAGCAAGCAGCCGTTTTCCACAGGCAGTGCGTTGCTAGACGGCCTCTAAGCGATGCGCTCATGGTCGCCAGTCCTCGCAAACCGTCAGCATGGCGACAGCAATCAGCACGATGCCCACGATGCGCGAGGCGACCCTGCCAGCACGAGGCGATATCAGTAGCGAGCTGCGTGCGCGGGCCGCCGCCAAGGCAATCGCGCCATAAACCCCTGTCTGCGTGACAGCGATGATGAGCCACAATACGGCCGCCTGCGCCCAGATCGTCCCATAAGCAGGGCGCAGAAATTGTGGAAAGACCGCCAGCAGAAAAAGGTAAGCTTTCGGATTCATTACGCATGTCAGCGCGCCCCGCCGGAACGTGCGCCACACCGAACCGTTGCCGCGCACATCTGCAACCGCGAGTGCCGTGTCGGATTTCAGTAGTGACGCTCCGATCCATGCTAAGTACAGCGCGCCGCACAGCAGCAGCACGTTGAAAGTGCTTGGGAGTGTTTCTACCAACGCGCCAATGCCGAGTGTCGTCAGCGCAACCAAGCAGAATCCACCGGCTACAATGCCGCCCACACCAGCCAACCCGTGTCGGCGTCCGAGGGCGAGGGAACTGCCCATCACGAAAGCCATATCCAGACCAGGCAGGACGATGACTCCGAACACCACGCTGAAGAACAGCAGTAAGTGAGAGGCGTGTGTCATTGTCAAGATGATTTTTTTGCATGGGCCACCAGCGCAGGCACAAACCCGTAGTTCGATCCCGAATCCAACGTTCCGGAGCGTGGTACAAAAAACGCGCTACGAGCAATGAGGACTCGACCTGTTTTGCCAGTGACGGCAAGCCCTCCTTGAGCATCCTTTTGTCCTGCACGACGCCCAGCCGGACCAGAGACGTATCGCTGGCCCGAATGGCTAACAGCGTAAAAATGATACGGCACGTCCTGCGCCATGTGTCCGTCCGCTTCTGCGATGTTGGTGAAGACGGGACACGGCAATGCTGCCCGCTGCCGCCTTCAGTTGTGCGGCTTGAATACGATATCGAACACCGGCTGCCAAGTCTTGCCGCCGTCGGTCGAGCGGGTCGCGGTTTCGCGCACGTCGGGACCCTGTCGGTACCAGACGCCGCGCAGCAACGAAGACTTGCCGTCTTTCATTTTCTGATGCCCGGTCAAGACCATGCGATCACCTTGCATGCCACCGTTCAGCAGCAACAGCTCGCCGCGATTGGTGACCCATGTCTGGTGCCAGACGCCATGCGCGGCGTCGTATAGGCTGTAGCTTTCGCCGTGATGACCGTCGTCCTGCCGATAATCCTCGTGCACAACGCAGCCGTCCAGAATCACATCGACCTTGTTGCGTGCGACGATCTTACTCGGCGCGTCGGCGTCGTAAGTATCCCAGTCGCCAACGAAAAAATCGAATTGCCGATATTTCGGCCCCGCACAAGGCGCGGTCGGTTTCGAAGCGTTGCCCCCCGGCGCAGCGCGTGCTGTGGGCATGCCGGCGGTTACAGCGAGCACAATGAACAGGGTGATGCGTAGTGGGGTCATCTGCGAGGCTCCTGCGGCGGGCGCGTGATCTGCGCGGAAACGACCTTCCTTTCTCCCTGTGAGTGTACATAGACATCGAGATAACGGCTGATGCCCGCAACACCGCCCTTTGTCTCCATGAGCCCGAGGCTCGCACCAGCGCCACCTCGCCGTAGAACCGCACGTCGACATAATCCAGCCTATACTCGGCAAGATCGGAACCCAAACGCCGTCATACGCAGAAACTCATCCTTGAAGTGCACCGAGCCGTCGGATTCGATGCAGACGAATTCATCGGCAAGATGCGCGCGGAACCACTCGACTTCGCCGGCACCGTCAACCATCGGAATGCGCCCCTCAGGCACTGGAAGAACGCCCGTAACAACCAGGTAGTCGTGATAGTTGAGGGAGCTGGCGTGCAGACGTACTTGCACTTGGCCCGCTCCGACCGGCGAACTTTCGATCGTGCCGAGTTCGAGGCGGTCTAGTCCGGCAGGTGTTCTACGCTTTATTCGGCGGATCCCATTCTCCTTTCTCCTCAGCGTCGCGCTTTCGAGCAGCTTCTTGAGGGTCGGATAGGATATCGAGCCACTTCGGGTCAGGAGAGGTTTGAGCGTCGTAGTTGTCGTGCCAGTTCCACCATTTGTACGGCGGAGTCTGAGGGTAGCCCTCGGGCGATTCCTCCCAAGTCTCTTGACGGCCGAGCGGCGTGGTGTCGAGGTAGTTCTAGAGCATGGCCGCTTCTCCCCATGGCGACGACGCGATCCGAATAGCGGACGTTCCTCTGCACGCGTGGCGTGCATCCTGCAAGCGCACGATCATGAACGAATGCCTTACGCGTGCGAACCACCGCGTGCGATCTCCTGTACGCTGCCCGGTGTGAAGCGGGGCGAGGGATGGTCGCTTTCCGCGGCATAGATGCCGACAGAGGTGAATCATGAAGGGCGCCAGGCGCATTCTGGTCTGGATCATCGGCGTACTGATTGCAGTGATCGCGATCGCCATCCTCTTCATCGCGATGTTCGACTGGAACCGCGCCAAGCCGTGGTTCGACAGGACCGTGAGCACGGCGATCGGTCGCCCGGTCGCCATCCGCGGCGATCTCTCGGTGCACTGGTCGCGCAATCCCGACGAGGGCGGACTGGCGGCGTGGGTGCCGTGGCCGCGCTTCACCGCGCGCGACATCGTAATTGCCAATCCCGACTGGGCGAAGGTATCGCAATTCGCCACGGTCCAGCAGATGCAATTCAGTCTGTCGCCATTGGGCTTGCTTGGTCACGACATAAGAATTCCGACGCTGAAGCTCACCGGCCCCGGTGTCGACATCGAGCGCGACGCCAAGGGCCGCGACAACTGGACCTTCCAATTCAACCGGACGCCCAGTGCATGGAGGCTGGATCTGGGCGACATCATTTTCGACCGCGGCAAGATCATGCTGGACGATCGTAAACTCGATCTGCATCTCGACATCGCCGTCGAACCGCTCGACAAGCCCATTCCGTACAATCAGGTCGTCACGCAAGTCGTGCCGGCAGGAAGCGCGTCGGCGCCGCAAACCAGCCAGGCTTATTATTTTGGCTGGACCGCGCACGGCACGTATCGCGGTGCGCTGGCGCGCGGCAGCGGCAAGATCGGCAGCGTGCTCGTGCTGCAGAATGCGTCGATGCCGTTCCCGTTGCAGGCGAAGCTGCGTCTGCGCGACTTGCGCATCGCGCTGGCCGGTACGTTGGCCGACCCCGCGCATCTGGCGGCATTGAACCTGCGCCTGCGGATGTCTGGCGAGAGCATGTCGCATCTGTATGCGCTGACCGGGATCACGCTGCCCGCCACGCCGCCGTTTTCAACCGACGGCCATCTCGTCGGGCAACTGCACCGGAACGCAAGTGTGTTCCATTACGAACATTTCAACGGCAGGGTCGGGGATAGCGACCTGCACGGGTCGGTGACTTACACCACCACGTCGCCGAGACCGAAGCTCAGCGGCGCAGTGACCTCGAACCAGCTGAAGCTTACCGATCTGGCGGCACTGATCGGCGCGGATAGCAATGCGGAGAAGGCGCGACGCGGCGAGGCCGTAATGCAGCCGCCCGGCAAACTACTGCCGGTCGAGCCGTTCAATACCGATCGCTGGCGCGCGATGGATGCCGACGTGAAGTTCACCGGCAAGCGCATCGTCAACAAGGCAGCACTGTCGATCCATGACCTGTCCACGCATTTGCGCATGCAGGACGCCGTGCTCACACTCGACCCATTGCGCTTCGGCGTCGCCAACGGCGATATCGATGCGGACATCCACCTCGACGGCCGCACCGATCCGACGCAGGGCAGGCTCAGGCTGTCAGTGCGCGACCTGCAACTGAAGAAACTGTTCCCGACCGTCGCCTTGATGAAGAACAGCGCCGGCAGCATCAATGGCGACCTCGCACTGTCCGCGACCGGCAATTCGGTCGCGGCGTTACTTGGTTCCTCCAACGGCGAAGTCAAGTTGCTGGTGAACGGCGGCGTGATCAGCGACATGCTGATGGAGGAAGCAGGACTCAATGTCGCCAACATCGTTATCGACAAACTGTTCGGCGACCACACCGTCAAGATCAATTGCGTCGCCGCGGATTTTGTCGCGCGCAACGGCACGCTCGATTCGCGGCTGTTCGTGTTCGACGCCGAGAATGCCACGATCAACATCGACGGCACGGTGGATCTCTCCAGCGAAAAACTCGACATGACCCTGCATCCGCACAGCAAGGGCATCCGCATCCTGTCGCTGCGCTCGCCACTGTACGTGCGCGGCACGCTCAAGCATCCGGATGTCGGCGTCGAGAAGGGCCCGCTGCTCGCCCGTGGTGCCGGAGCGGTCGTACTGGGGACCGTCGCCGCGCCGCTGGCCGCGCTGGCCGCACTGGTCGCCCCCAGCCACCACAACGAATATCAGTGCAGCGCGCTGGTCACGCAGATGCGGCAGCAAGCGAAAGCGCCGGCGCCGGGAAAATGAGTTGGGGATGCTCCGATCGTCCTGCTCTGGTGGCCAGATCGCTCTCGCAGGCCACACCACTACAGGCTCGACGGCGATCGTGCAGGCCGTACCGGGGCGTTCTTGATTCGAAAAGGGGGTCGGTCCTGAGGTTTCCCCACGTTTTCATGCTGGGATACCCAGTTGATCGAGTAGCGCCGGCTCCGGGTTGCGCAGGCGTTCGATGCGCCGAGCCGGTGCAAACGTCAGCCATCGTCGCTCCTTGATGGCCCGATTACTGTCCGATCGCTTGGAAGAATTTCGTCAATGGTCGCTGTGCGACGGCGGATTCAACTGATCGACGCAACACATTGCCGATAACGCTCGGCGGGGGTTTCGTAGCCTAGTG
>JBOHYR010000063.1:0-6065 GCA_050737995.1 Rhodanobacteraceae bacterium | reverse complement strand
TCAATGTGGAATGTAATCCCGCCGCCTAGTTCCGCGAATTTGACGCACACTGTCAGCATGGGCCTACAAAAATCATTGGCTTGCGCCGCTCGTGCCATCTAATCCTGCCGCCTAATCTTGCAGCCTTTCCGAAACCGCGGAGGGCTTCCCCAATGCGATCTTCCCACTCTACGCCAGGCGCGGCAAGCGAACCCGGCCGCAGCACGCTGCGCCAGCCGCGTCTGCTGGACCAGATGCGTGCGCGGATCCGGCGACTCGGGCTGTCGATACGCACGGAAGAAAGCTACGTCGGCTGGGTACGGCGGTTCATCCTCGCCAACGGCAAGCGCCACCCGCGCAACCTCGGCGCACGCGAGATCGAAGCCTTTCTCACGCACCTCGCCACGCAAGGTCAGGTCGCGGCGTCCACGCAGAACCAGGCGCTTTCGGCGTTGCTGTTCCTGTATCGCGAGGTGTTGCAGCAGGAACTGCCATGGATGGAGAACATCCGCCGCGCGAAGCGGCCGGAGCGTCTGCCGGTCGTGTTGACCCATGAGGAAGTCGCGGCGTTGCTGATCGAAATGAATGGCGTGACGTGGCTGATGGCGTCTCTGCTTTACGGCGCCGGGCTGCGCCTGATGGAATGCGTGCGACTGCGAGTGCAGGACGTGGATTTCGCGCGCCGCGAAATCACGGTGCGGCATGGCAAGGGCGGCAAGGATCGTCGCACGATGCTGCCGGCCGCCGCGGTCGAAGCATTGCAGGGGCAGATCGCGGAGGCGCGGCGTGTACATGAACGCGATTTGGCGGTGGGTTACGGTGCCGTCTGGCTGCCACACGCCCTGGCACGCAAGTACCCGAATGCCGCGCGCGAATGGGCGTGGCAATACGTGTTCCCGGCTTCCGTGCGCAGCGTCGATCCGCGATCGAGTATCACGCGCCTGCATCACATCGACGCGACCGTTCTGCAACGTGCCGTCAAGCAGGCCGTACGGCGGGCTCACATCCACAAGCCCGCGATTTGCCACACGCTGCGGCACTCGTTCGCGACGCACCTGCTGGAAGCAGGCCATGACATCCGCACGATTCAGGAGTTGCTGGGCAACAAGGACGTGGCCACGACGCAGATATACACGCACGTGCTGAATCGCGGCGGGCGCGGGGTGTTGAGTCCGCTGGATCGGAGTTGAATGCTGGTTGTCCCGCGGACCAACCGTCACATGCGCGGCAACCCGGATACCTTCGTTGCGGTTTCGCGGGTCCGGCATCCGGGCGATCAACGTTCCGGGATGGATGGATTCCGGCCTGCGCCGGAATGACGATTCCGAAACTGGCCACATCTCCGGCTGTTGCATCCGGTGGATGTCCGGAACCTCGCTGTCCGCGTACACTTGCGCGACTCTTTGCTTGAAGCACGCGCCCCATGCACGACCTGATCCGCGTCATCCTGCTCGGCATCATCGAAGGCATCACCGAGTTCCTGCCGATTTCCTCGACCGGACACCTGCTGATCGCCGAGCATTGGCTCGGCAGGCGCTCGGATCTGTTCAACGTCGGCATCCAGGCGGGCGCGATCCTGGCTATCACGCTGGTGTACTGGCAACGTATCTGGCAATTGCTTACGCGCTGGCGCGATCCGGAAAACCGCGACTACCTGTTGAAACTGATCGTCGCGTTCTTGATTACCGCCGTGCTTGGTCTGATTGCGGTAACGCACGGATTCAAGTTGCCGGAAGCCATCACGCCCATCGCCTGGGCGCTGGTCATCGGCGGCATCTGGATGATCGGCGCGGAACAGATCGCAGCAAGACGGCCGCCCAGCACGCGGGTGACCTGGCCGGTGGCGATTCTGGTCGGCATCGCGCAGATGGTGGCGGGCATCTTCCCCGGCACTTCGCGCTCGGGCGCGACCATCTTCGCGGCGATGCTGTTTGGCACATCCAACCGCGCGGCGGCGACCGAGTTTGCGTTTCTCGTCGGGATCCCAACCATGTACGCGGCGACCGGATACGAACTGCTGAAGGTGTGGAAGGGCGGCGGCGCGGCGCACGAGGACTGGACCGCGCTGGCGATCGGTTTCATCGTTTCGCTGATCGTCGCCTTCATCGCGGTGAAGTGGCTGCTGCACTACATCCGCAGCCACCGCTTCACCGCATTCGCCATCTACCGCATCGCGCTGGGCGCGGTATTGCTCGTCGCGATTTATTCAGGCTGGTTGGGCAACATCGCTTGAAGGAAGGCCACCGAGCATTACGTGGCTTCGTGTCCTGCCAATTCATTGATCATTCCGGGCAAGCCCACGCAACGGGCGGCGTCAGGAACCCGGCTTTCGAGCACGGAGCGCAACGGCATGGATTCCGGGTTCCCGCGCCGATGAAGCTGGAGCGGGCCTCGGAATGACAACGTAAAGGTCCTTGCTGGACGGCATGCTAATCCTTCGGCGGCGCCTCCACCTTCGCCGCCGCGTTGAAATCGCCGATCCCGCCGACCAGCAATGCCACTGCTTCGCGCTCGGCTACGCTGAGGTCGGGGTGCCAGGAATCGAGGATCATCACCGCGCGCACTTTGTCGCTCCGGTTCCATGCCTCGTGCTCGAAGGTGTCGTCAAAGGTGACGCAGCTGCCTTCCTCCCAGGCGTAATCCACGCCGCCCACGCTGATCGCGCAATCCTCGGGGATGATCAATGGCAGGTGCGTGACGAGACGCGTGTTGGTGACGCCATGGTGCTTGAGGATGTGCGAACCCGGCGTCAGGATCGAGAACAACACTTCCGGCGCGTGGCCGCGGATGTGCACCAGCGGCATCGATGCGAGGATTTCGGTGGTGCGCGGGCAGCGCCGCGCATTCTGCTCGAACACCTCGCCGTGGCGATGGAAGAAGAACGAATTCCACTGTGCTTCGCCGCGGGTGCCATCCAGCAAGTTCTGTTCTTTCAGGATTGTGTTGTCGTTGGTGCCGAGGAACGGCTCGACGCCGATGGGTTCGTCCAGCACACCGCGCAATTCCTCGCGGATGGTGTCGGTGTGCTTTTGCAGCTCGGCATGCCAAGGGAACAACTCGCGCGGATAGAAGGGCGTCGCGGTCAGGCCGGGCACGTAGAAGAATTTGCAGAACTGGCGCTTGTCGGGGTAGTCCGCCGGACGTTCTCCCAGATAGATCGCAAGCCCCTGCTCGACGCGCGTCAACGACGACGCGCCGAATTTGTCGCGCAGGGGTTGCAGCATCGTCATCAGGATGCGCTTGCGGTGCGTGTCGATGAATTCGATCGCGTGGCGCACGGCCGGACGCAAGCCCGGCGGCGTGGTCATGTCGTTGCGCCACTTGCCGTGATTCTGGGCGGCCACCACCGCGCCGAAATACGCCGCGGTGGCGTCGTCAGTCCGCCCCATCTGTTCCAGCGCGGCGCCACGGTGCAGGCGCGCGGCGAAGTGTCCCGGCTCGATCCCGAGCGCGCGGTCGAAGGCATCCAGCGCATCCTCCGCGCGGTGCTGGGCAAGATGCACGACGCCGAGGTTTTTCCAGATTTCCGGCTGGGTCGGCTCGAGCCGCGCCGCGCGTTCGAGGTCGCGTTGCGCGGAAGCGAATTCGCCGCGCGAGAGTGCGCACATCGCAACGAAATTCAGCGCCTCCGGCGTGTCCGGCGCGGTTTTCAGGATCTCGCGATAGACCCCTTCGGCTTCGGCGATGCGGTGCTGCGCCGCGTGCGCACGCGCCTGGTTGATGCGGGTGGTGTCGGTTTGCGCCGATTGGGTATTCATGGCTGCGTTATTGGGGGGATTGAAGCGGCTGTCGTGGAGAGTCAGGCCAGGGAGCGATCACGGATGATCGCACATCATCTCCAGTGTGCCCGCAACGCGGCAGGTACCGCTTGATCCGACGCAGGGCCGCGGCATCCCATCTAGCGTTCGGCCGGGTAGCCTTCGACCACCTTCGCGAACCACTGCCACCCCGGCAGCCGCTCAGTGATCAACTTCAGGCACGTCAACATGGGTGTGGCCAGCAACACGCCCGGGATGCCCCACATCCAGCCCCAGATCAGCAACCACACCAGTACCGCGACCGGCGACAGTCGCAGCCGATGGCCCATGATCATCGGTGTGAACACGCTGCCTTCCATCGCGCCCATGAACACGAAACATGCCGCCGGCGCCAGCGCGTGCAGCGGCGAGTGAAAGTTCAACAGACCCACCACCAACAACAGTATCGTCGTCGTGATCGCCCCGACATAAGGTACGTAGTTCAACAACGTGGCCACACCGCCCCACAGCAGCGGATCGGGCATCTTCAGTGCCCACAGTACCGCGGCGGTGGAAGCGCCGAGACACACGTTGATCACCGTGACGGTGAGTAGATAACGCGAGACCTCGACCTGGATATTCCGCACCACTCGCGCGGTGGTTCGCCGATAACTGAATGCCGGCGAGGCGGTTACCAGGCGAGCACGCATTCGGTCGCCGTAGGTCAGGAAAAACAACACCAGCAATATGACGGTCAACGCGGCCGCCAACGCGCGCGGCGCCACTGTCAGCACGTTGCCGAGCGAAAAACTACTTGGTGTTGCCGTCGTTTTCTCGCTGCCGGGCGGCGTGCCGCCAACGCCGACGCTTGCCAATGACGTCGACGCCGCATGGCCGATCTTGGTCAATGGACGCGTCATCCGCTTTACCTTGTAAGCGACTTCGTGCCCGATTTCGGGGGCCTGCCGGATCCACTCGGCGGCGGGCGCGCTCAGCCCCGCGACACCGCCCCCGATGACCGCTAGGAGCGCCAGCAACACCAACACGCTGCCGATTCCGCGCGGCACATACAAACGTTGCAATCCGTGCACGATTGGATTCAATCCCAACGCGATAAAAGCGGCCAGCACGAGGGGTATCAGCAACGAACTGGCGAAAATCAGCGTTCCCGCAATCGCGAGCAGCACCAGAACACGCAAAGGCAGGCGCAACCAGCGCCAGCGCCGTGCGCGCCGGCGCTCCAGCGCGCTGGCACGCTGCTTGCGCCGCTCGCGGAGCAACAACGGCGTTGGCGGCGCCGGCGGTCGGCGGCCGAATACGATGTGGGGCTTTCCGGGCGGCAGTGACGGAGGCATCCTGGCGTTCCCTTGCCGCGCTGTGCGACGGCTCGGTCAGAGTGTCAGGTATTGTCGCACCAACCGCCACGCAGGACCGCTGGCGATGCGCATGCCGGTCCGGACCAGGCCGCTGCCCACCCCGACTTGCGCCAGCAGGAAGCCGACGCCCGCGGCACCGGCTAAGGTCGGTACCGGATGCGCTTGGTACACGCCGATCACGTCATCCACCGCGCCGTCCAAGTCGTCCCGTGCGGCCCTGCATCCGGCAAGGGCCCGTTTGCGTTCAGCCAGCGCGCGCGCGTAACTCATGACGCGGGATCCCGTTCGGGCGTGGACGGCGCGGACGCTCGCTGGAACCTTGCCACATCGCGACGCAGGCCACGCCGCAACGCGGCGAATTCAGCGCGCGCCCGGGGAAAACCTGCATGATGGATGGCGCGCTTGATCGCGAACCACAGCGCAATCACCAGAATCAAGTGAAGCACCACGAGGATGGCCAGCGCGATGCCGACCGAACCGGTGGCAACCGTCAGGCCCCATCCGATCAACGCGACCACGCACGCCCACAACGAAACAGCGAAGGCAACCAGCGCAACGCTGGCAAGAAACACGAGCGCGATGCTGGCCTTGAGCACCCGTGCTTCGGCGGCGAGCAACGCCGCGAGCGCGACCACGAGGCGGCGCGACGCCGCAAACAGGCGAGCGCCCGCCGCGAGCACCGCCCCGAACTGTGCGTCCGCAGCGGAACCCGCCGCGCCGACTTCCGCCGGCTCGGTCCGTTCCCCGGCCTCGACGCTCACGCGGGCGTCCCCCGCGTCAGCGACGCGGACTCAACAGGCGGCCCAGCAGCCAGCCGGCAGCCAGTGCGATCGCCACCGATTGCACGGGTTTTTCGCGCACGAAATCGCGCACGTTGCCGAGCGCCTCGTCCGTGCGGTCGCGCGCGCCGGCCGCAAGTTCCGCGCCGCGATCGCGCCATTCGGATGCCTTGTCGGCCGCGCGGTGCGCACCG
>JBOHYR010000062.1:0-6217 GCA_050737995.1 Rhodanobacteraceae bacterium | reverse complement strand
CGTTCTCGATCTTTGAAAGGGTCGAGACGGGCAGCCCGGTGCGCGTGCCGACATCGGCCAGCGTCCAGTTCTTGCGCTTGCGCAATGCGCGCAACGCCAGTCCCGGGCTTGCGGTTGATTTGTCCTGCCTGCGTTTGCTCACCATGTCGTCGATTCCTTCCGGGGTTTGACCAGCGCGATATTTTTAGCATAGTCATATCGTTGAAACGGGGTCCGGTTTCGTAAAAAAATGATCTCACAGTGGGACGATCTTTGCTATTCAAGAAAAAGTTGACATGTGTGAAAACATACTCGATAGTGGCGCCAGTCGAGGCACTCGAGACCTCGGGGAGAGGGCACATGCACAAGAACGTCGGCGCGCTGAGCGCATTGTGCGTCGCCATCACGGCGGCGGTAGCGGCACCGGTGGCAGGTGCGCAGACCGCGCAGGCACAAGGTGCAGTGCAATCTGCACAAGCTCAAAGTAATGGTTCGAATCAGGCGGTTCCCGCTAGTAAAGGGACTGCCGACGCGGAGAACCAGGCCAACGTCACGACACTCGGAACCATCGTCGTGACCGCTACCCAGCGTAGTGAATCGCTGCAGAAGGTGCCCATGGCTATATCGGTGTTGACCTACCACGATATCCAGCGCGAGCACCTGCAAGACTTCATGGACTACACGGCCTCGATCCCGGGTCTCAATGTCGTCTCTTTTCAGCCGGGGAATACCGAGCTGAGCATTCGCGGCATCTCCTCGGGCTCCGGTCAGCCCAGCGCCTCGGTCGGCACCTACATCGACGATACGCCGTTCGGATCGAGCACCGTGTTCGCCGGTGGTGCGGCGTTGACGCCGGACATCGATCCGGCCGATCTGGACCGGATCGAAGTACTGGAGGGTCCTCAAGGGACGCTATACGGTGCCGGTGCATTGGGCGGCGTGATCCGCTTCATTACCATTCCGCCCGACACCGAAAACTATTCCGGACGCCTGCAGGTTGGCGCCAGCAGTGTGGATGGCGGCGGCAACGGCTTCGGCGTGCACGGAATGGTCAATCTGCCGCTTGTGACCGACAAACTGGCGATCCGCGCCAATGTGTACGACACGACCGATCCCGGCTTCATCGACGATGCCGGCCTGGGCAAGACCGACGTCAACGAGAGCAAAACCCACGGTGGCCGCGCGTCGTTGTTGTGGACTCCGACGGCAACGACCTCGTTGCGAGTGACGGCACTGGCACAAAATCTCAACAGCGATGGCACCCCGAGCGTCGCTCTGGATCCCGTCACGTTGCTACCCATCTATGGCGACCTGCAGCAACGCGGTGCCGCCGACGGCGGTACCTTCGATGCACGCTATCGGCTTTACAACGCGACCTTCAAACACGATTTTGGGTGGGCGAAGTTTATGTCGTCGACCAGCTACAGCAGCCTCAACAGCGTTCTGACCACCGACGCGACGTCGCTGCTGTACCTTGGCGATTTTGGCTTATTCCTGCCCAATGGCGACCCCTACGGCACGCTCGAGCAGGAACCGATAAATCAGACCAAGTTTACTCAGGAATTCCGGCTGTCATCTCCGGACTCGCAACGCGTAACATGGCTCGGCGGGTTGTTCTTTACCCACGAGATCGGCAATGTCATCCAGAACATCTATTCGACCGATTACTACACAGGGGCGCCGGCAGCCTCAGTGTTTCCCAACCCCCTCGAAGCCACCATTCAGCCGAGTTCCTACATCGCCTATGCCGGCTACGGCAGCTTGACCTGGCACATCACAGATCGCTTCGACGTCGAGGCCGGGCTGCGCTACAGTCACGATCGTCAGCATTACACCGAAATCCTCTGGGGGTCGGTAATCGGGATACCGGATCCAACCGTCCAGCTCGACAAGCGTTCTTCCGACGACAGCACCACATATTCCTTCACGCCGCAATTCCACATCGATGACAACAACATGTTGTACCTGCGGGTGGCTACCGGTTTCCTGCCCGGCGGTCCCAACGTGGTCGCGCCCGGTGTTGTCGGCGTACCGGCAACCTTCAGTCCGACCAAGCTGACCGATACCGAGTTGGGCTTGAAGTCGACGTCGTGGAATGGCCGGCTCATCACGGATCTGTCCGCGTACTACATCAACTGGACCAAGATTCCATTGGTCACGTTTGAAAATCCCTACACTTTTCTTACCAGCGCAGGGCAGGCCAAGAGCAAGGGACTGGAGGCCAGTATCGCGGTCCTCGCGGCACCGGGTCTGAAGCTGTCGGTCAATGCTTCCTATGGCGACGCCGATCTGACCAAGGATGCTCCGGCGCCCTCCAACGGCAAGCGCGGCGACCCGCTGCCTTACGCTCCGAAATTCACCCTCGGCATCAATGGCGATTACGACTTCGCACTGGGCGGCGGCTGGCACGGCTATGTGGGTGCAAGCTATCAGTACATCGGCGAGCGCTCGACCGACTATGCGTTCAACTATCCGTTTCCAGGCGTATTGCCTGCGCTGCCGGCGAGTCCAACCGTTCCCGGTTACAACACCATCAATCTGCGTGCGGGCGTGAACCGCGATGAGTGGAGTATCGATGCCTATGTCAAGAACGTGACCAACCAGCGCGGCATCGTGGAGGCAAGCACCTGGCAAAACTATGAGGCCGTCGCCGGAAACCTCAATCCGATCACAGGGTAGGTGGAAGACAACGCCACAATCATCACGCCACGCCTGATCGGTATTTCGGTGACCAGGAGTTTTTGAGCGGCCCTGTTTCCTAACCTCAACCCAGGCGTCCCGTGGGTGTCGAGAGACACCACGGATGCCGCGGCGTGTTCGCAGTATCTCCAACAAGAGTCGCCCATGGAACTTGCCCTGCAGACCGAAAGCTGGACCTTCAGGAAACCCTTTCGCATCACCAACTACGTGTTCACTGATGCGCAGGTGCTGGTGGTGACGCTGCGCGACGGAGATTTCGTTGGTCGCGGAGAAGCGAATGGCGTTTACTATCACGATGAAACGCCCCAGCACATGACGGATCAGATCGACGCTCTGCGCGATCGGGTGGAGGCGGGCATCGACCGGCAAACCCTGCGCGGGTTGTTGCCGCCGGGTGGTGCGCGCAATGCATTGGATTGTGCGCTGTGGGATCTCGAAGCCAAACGCGCCGGAACTCCTGTCTGGAAACTCGCACATGTGGGCCAACCCGTTCCCCTGCGCACCACGCTCACTATTGGCGCGGATTCGCCCGAGCGGATGGCCGAAGCCGCGCGTTCGTACTCCCAGGCGCGGTCCATCAAACTCAAACTCACGAGCAATGATGCCGCCGCGTGCGTGCACGCAGTGCGTGCGGCGCGCCCGGACGTCTGGATAGGCGTGGACGCCAATCAGGGCTTTACACGGCGTTCGCTCGAGGCGCTTATTCCGTCGTTGGTCGAAGACCGGGTCGGACTGATCGAGCAGCCATTGCCGCGTGGCGAGGATAACGCGCTTGCCGACCTGCGCTCGCCGATCCCGCTTGCGGCGGACGAGAGCGTGCAGAGTCTGCGCGATATCGAACCACTCGCGGCGTATTACGACCTGATCAACATCAAGCTTGACAAATGCGGTGGCCTGACCGAGGGCCTGCTGATGGAACGGGAAGCGCGTCGGCATGGCATGCGGGTCATGGTCGGTTGCATGAACGGCACCTCGTTGGCCATGGCGCCGGGCTTCGTGCTGGGTCAACTGTGTGACTTCGTGGATCTTGACTCGCCGACCTTTCTGGCGCGCGATCGCCAGCCATCCGTGAACTATGCGGACGGGAACATATGGTGCCCCGAGACTGTATGGGGCGCGGCCGCTTAGCCTTATTTCACCATTCGGGTATTTCCGGGAGAAATCATGTTCAAACGACTGATGGCGACAGCGGTTGCGTTGCTCCTGACGACTGGGGCGGCCACCGCCGCGCCCGCAAGCCAGGTTCCCGCGCACGGGCCAGCATCGAGCGTCGCCGTGCCGGCGGCGGCTCCAGCCGCGGCGAGCACGACGGCTCCCGCAGCGTTCACGGTTCAAGACGCAGCCACCGCGCCAGCGATGACCGCGCAGGACGTGCAGACCTTCTTTGATAGCCTTGTTCCTTACGCCATCCATCGCGCCGATATCGCCGGCGGCGTAATCGTGGTCGTCAAGGACGGTCACGTGCTGTTCACGAAAGGTTACGGCTATGCGAATCTCGCGAAACGCAAGCCGGTGATCGCGGATCAGACGCTGTTCCGGATTGGTTCGGTCTCCAAGGACTTCACCTGGACCGCGGTCATGCAGCTGGTCGGCGAGGGCAAGATCGACCTCAACGCCAATGTGAACAAGTATCTGGACTTCAAGATTCCGGAGACATTTGGCAAGCCGCTCACCATGCGCGATCTGATGACCATGACGCCCGGTTTCGAGGATACCGTGCGCGATGAGTTTGTCTCGACACCACAACAGATCTTGCCGCTCGGCAAGTATGTGAAGAAAGACCTGCCCGCGCAGATATTCCCGCCCGGCAAGATCGTCGCCTATTCCAACTACGGCGCCACGCTGGCGGGCTACATCGTGCAGCGCCTGTCTGGCGAACCCTTCGATCAATACATCGAAGACCACATCTACAAGCCGCTGGGCATGGACCATTCGTCGTTCAGGCAGCCACTGCCGGCCGCGCTGGTTCCCGACATGTCGGTCGGTTACTACTCGGCATCGAACAAGAAGACCATTCCGTTCGAGTCCGTCGGGATAGCGCCGGCAGGGTCGATGACCTCGAGCGGTACCGACATGGCGCGTTTCATGATCGCGCAGCTTGACGATGGCCAGTACAACGGCGCCTCGATCCTGTCGCCGGCAATGATCAAGTTGATGCATACGCCGCATTCGCGCATGGCGCCGGGGATGAATGGCTACGACCTGGGTTTCTACCAGGAGAACCGCAACGGCCTGCGCATCATCGGCCATGCCGGGGACACCGTGGCATTCCATAGTGACCTGCATCTGTTGCTGGACAAGCATGTCGGTTTGTTCATGTCCTTCAATAGTGGGGGCAAGAATGGCGCAGTCGAGAAGGTTCGTACCGAACTGTTCCGCACCTTCCTCAACCGCTATTACCCATATACCGCTCCGCAACAGGCAACGGTAGCCAATCCCGAACATGATGCGGCGCGCGTGGCGGGCTGGTACATGGGCAGCCGCCGTATCCAGAGCGGGTTGCGTCTTGCGTATGCGCTCACGCAATCCAGCGTGACCGCGAATCCCGACGGCACCATCCAGATCGCCGCACTCACGAATCTCAGCGGTTCCCCCAAGACCTGGCGCGAGGTCGGACCGATGACCTGGCGCGAAGTCGGCGGTCAGACTCACACGAAATTCGTGACCGGCAAGGATGGCCGCATCCGCTACTGGATCTCTGACGATTTTCTTCCGGTCGAAGTGTTCCAGCCGGTACACGGTTTGCAGAGCTTCGGGATGCTGAAGTCGTTGGGCACCGCGTTCATCGTGGTGCTGCTGCTCAGCCTCGCGATCTGGATCGGCGGAGCAATCGTGCGTCGTCGCATGCGTACCAAACTGGTACTGACCCGCAGTGAATTCTGGTTACGCTTGGCCTCGCGCGTGGGCGCCATTGTGCTGTTGCTGTTACTGGTTGCGTGGTTCGTGACGTTCACCTCCCTGTTCGCCACGGCCAACGGCAACCTCAATGGCATATTGACGGTGCTGTACGTGCTGGGTGTGCTTGCGACGCTCGGCGCGCTCGCGATGC
This sequence comes from Rhodanobacteraceae bacterium, assembly GCA_050737995.1. Lineage (GTDB taxonomy): Bacteria > Pseudomonadota > Gammaproteobacteria > Xanthomonadales > Rhodanobacteraceae > 66-474. The sequence goes on along the minus strand of JBOHYR010000062.1, from coordinate 489 downwards.
TGGTCGAGGCGGTGCTGCGTATTGTTCGCGGACCTGGCGGCTGGCTGGTCCGCATCAGCGAATTCGTATTGGGCCTCGCCGCGCTGTACGCGCTTTGGGGAATCGTCGCGTACGGCCTGATCAATTTCAGTTTCGTCTACTGACGTGGCGGATCATGGACTTCAGGTGCGAAGAGGAAATGACATGTTCATCCGGTTGATGACGGCGGGGCTTGCGTTGCTCTTGATGACCGGTTCAGCAGCGGCGGCGGGCCCGGTCCGAACCGGCCATCCCGCTCTCGTTGCAGCGCAAACTCCGACGCCCGCAAGCTCGGAGCCGACGCCGCCCTTGGCGAGCGTCGTATCAGGAGCGACTGCAGCCGGTGGGGCGCCCGCGTTGACATCCCAGGACCTACGTTCGTTTTTCGATGCGCTCGTTCCCTACATGCTGAAACGCAACGACATCGCCGGCGGCGTAATTGCGGTGGTGAAGGACGGGCATCTTATTTTC
>JBOHYR010000061.1:0-2683 GCA_050737995.1 Rhodanobacteraceae bacterium | reverse complement strand
TCAAGATCGCCAAGGAACCGATCTCGATGGAAACACCGATCGGCGACGACGAGGATTCGCACCTCGGCGACTTCATCGAAGACCTGAACGCCGGCTCGCCCGTCGAATCGGCCACCGACACCGGCCTCACCGAAACCGTGCGCGACGTGCTCGGCGGCCTGACCCCGCGCGAAGCCAAGGTGCTGCGCATGCGCTTCGGCATCGACATGAACACCGACCACACCCTGGAAGAAGTCGGCAAGCAGTTCGACGTTACCCGCGAACGCATAAGGCAAATAGAGGCCAAGGCCCTGCGCAAGCTGCGGCACCCATCGCGCTCTGAGCAACTGCGCTCGTTCCTCGACTTCGAGTAACGGCGACTCGGGATTCGGGAAGCGTAGCAACCTCGTCGTCATTCCGGGGCCGCGCCCAGCGCGGAACCCGGAACCTGGTTCTACGGTGCCGCAAAAGCCGGATTCCGGGTTCGGCCTCCGATGAAGCCACTAGCCGCCCCGGAGTGACGAACAGGGAGGGAGTGACGTGGCTGAACTGAACGCGATCAGGGCATTTGTCGAACACGGATGACGTCCTGGATTCCGAATGGATCGGAACCAGACACTTCGCCACCGGTTGTAGCGGCCTTCGCCGGAACAACCACTATTACTTCAAATGAGACCTACCCATGAACCGTATCGCCGTTTTTGTTGATGCCGGCTACTTCTATGCTTCCGCCAGCGAACTGCTTTTCGGCACACCGTTGCGGCGCGGCGAGATGCGCCTCGCCAACGCCGAATTCGCGCAATATCTCGCGCACTGCGCGGAAACCATCGCCGGTTGTCCGTTGCTGCGCATCTACTGGTACGACGGCACCAACTCCGGCCCCACGCCCGCGCACCTCGCGATGGCGTACCTCGACAACATCAAGCTGCGCCTAGGCTTCGTCAACCAGTCCGGCGAGCAGAAAGGCGTCGACGGCCTGATTTTCTCCGATCTCACCAACCTCGCGCGCAACCACGCGATCTCCGACGCCCTGCTGGTCGCTGGCGACGAGGACCTGCGCATAGGCGTGCAGCAGGCGCAGGAACACGGCATCCGCGTGCACCTGCTGGGCGTCGAACCGAAGGATCCTTCCGGCAATCAGTCCGCCGCGCTGCAGCGCGAAGCCGACACCCGCCGCCAGCTCGACGCTGCCGCACTGGGGCAGTTCCTGTTTCGCCGCGAATACGTCTCCACGTCCACCACCATCCCCACCGCTGAGCTCGAGCCGGCCGACGAGGACGCTGCGCACAACCTCGCGCGCATGCAGGAACTCGCCAGCGAATACGCGGCCACCCTCGATGCTACTCAGCGCGAACTGATCCTCGCCTTGCCCGAACGTACCCCGCTGCCGCACGAACTCGACCGCGAATTGCTGCTGCGCGCGAGCGAACTGCTCGGCCGCAAACTCGAGGAAACCGAAAAACGCACCCTGCGCGGCGCGTTGCGCGGCGCGGTGACGCCGGCTACGCCCGCCAGCACCGGGTGACGCAACTCGCGAGGGTTGCATCGCACCGGTTATGCTTCGCGCCTCAGGGCCTATAGCTCAATTGGTTAGAGCAGGGGACTCATAATCCCTTGGTTCCAGGTTCGAGTCCTGGTGGGCCCACCAATCAACCATCCAACGAAATCCAACAAAGTCCCAAGAACCTCACAAAACCCTCTAACCATGCGGGTTTTGTGTTTTATGGCGTCCGACGATATCCGCTGACATCCAAGCCAAATGTGCGTAAGATAGTGCGTAACGAGCTCACTGAAACCTGACGTTACGCACATTACCCTATGCTGACCGACACCAAGCTCCGCGCACTGAAACCGCGCCAATCCGTGTACCGCATCGCTGATGGAGGCGGACTTTGCATCGAAGTACGGCCCACGGGCGCCAAGCTCTGGCGCTGATATGACTTTCATTGTCAAGCCGCGAGAGTGTGGCTTTTGCAGTTGATTGGATTGTGCTGTGTTGTGGAGTGCCCTGAAGACGGCGCAGCCAGTACATTCGACGGTTGGCTCAAGCTGATATGCGCGGGTTGGATACCGCAGTACTGTTGTCCGTCATGTGGGCCTGCCTCGGTCTAGGGACGCGGATCAGCGATCGAGCTGCTGCCGCCTAACGCCGTCGAGGGTTGCCCACGGAACCGGGCTGCGCCGTCTTCAGGGAACTCGTTGCCTCCTGCTGAGTGAGGAAGGGAAAGAGTGATCGATCAAGCAGCCGAAGGTACCGGCGTCATGCGCGCGATGTCCCAGACGAAGGCAGCCAGCTCACGGGCGACGCCGACGACCGCAACCGTCGGGAGCTTGCCGCGTGCGGTGAGTTTGCGATAACGACCACACAGCCGCAGTTGCGCATCCCAGGCGCGATCGACGATGGGTTTGGGGAGGTGCTCGTGGCGCACCTGGATGATGCGGCTGAGCTTGGCCGGGAAACGATACGACCAGGCGGCCTCGACCAGCAGCTTGCGGGCATAACCGTTGCCGGCCTTGGTGATGCCGCCGAGTTTGCGACTGCCGCCTGAGCTGTGTTCGGAAGGGGTTACGCCGAGCCAGCTCATCAGTTGCCGGGGGTGCTCGAAGCGGGACAGATCGCCGATCTCCGCGATCAATCCGATGGCCACGGTGAACTGCACGCCGCGCAGGGCCTGGATGGCCTCGACCACCGGATACCAGCGCC
>JBOHYR010000060.1:0-3545 GCA_050737995.1 Rhodanobacteraceae bacterium | reverse complement strand
CCGACGGTAGCCCGGTCTTGTTGCTGGTGACGTCGAGGTAAGCTTCGTCCAGCGACAGCGGCTCGATCAGATCGGTATGGCGCGCGAAGATCTCGCGTATCTGACGCGACACGGACTTGTAGCGCGTGAAGTCCGGTGGCACGAAAACCGCCTGCGGGCAAAGGCGTTCCGCCCGCAACGCCGGCATCGCGGAATGGACACCGAACTTGCGCGCTTCGTAGCTCGCCGCGCACACCACGGATCGCGCCCCCTTCCATGCGACTACTACGGGTTTGCCACGCAGGAACGCGTCATCGCGCTGTTCGACCGACGCGTAAAACGCATCCATGTCCACGTGGACGATCTTGCGTGGCGGCGTGGCCACGACGTCAGGATGTCTGTCCCGCCGCGTCTTCGGCGGACCTGGGCTTCACCAGCACGCGCACCGCGATGATCCCGAGTTCGTAAAGCAGCGTCATTGGGATCAGCAGCAACAGCATCGAGGTGATATCGGGCGGCGTGACGGCCGCCGCCACTGCGGCGGCGACTACGATCGCGTAGCGCCTCCAGCTCTTCAATCTCTGCAGGTTGACGACACCGACTGCCGCGAGGATCACCTGGATCACGGGGATCTCGAAACACAGCCCGAACGCAAAGAACACCATCATCACGAAGTCGAGATAATGCGTGATGTCGGTCATCATCTCGACGCCCTGCGGCGTCACCGCAGTGAGGAACCGGAACGCCGCCGGAAGCACCAGGAAATACGCGAAGGCGCAGCCGCAGTAGAACAGGACCACTGCGGCAATGAGCAGCGGGCGCGCGAGACGTTTTTCGTGCCGGTACAAACCCGGACTCACGAAAGCCCAGAGCTGGTACACGATCACCGGCATGCTGACGAACAGCGCGATGTAGAAGGCGAGTTTGAGCGGTGTGATGAAAGGGCTGGCGACTTGCGTCGCAATCAGGTGCGCACCGTGCGGCAACCGCTTGACCAGCGGTTCGGCCAGCCATGTGTACAGGCGGTTGGCAAACGGGATCAGGCACACCAACACGACCACGACGCAGGCGATCGCCTTGATCAGGCGCGAGCGCAGCTCCAGCAGGTGCGAGAAGATCCCCTGCTCGAGATCGAAACCCGAATCAGTATCCGACTCCTTGCCGGGGTCGTGTTCAGGCGTCGCCATCGGAAGGTCCCTTCGGATCGTCGCCAGCGGTCGGCTTCGCCACCTCGGCGATCGTTTCGTTCATCGACGCGTGGGCCGAGCGCACCAAATCGCCGGCGGCATTTTGCATGGACGCGGCGCGTTCCGCAGCCTCGCGGGCGTTGCGCCGGATTTCCTCGATCTCCAGCTCACGCTCGACTTCGCTGCGCACGCTCTCCCACCCGAGGCGCAGGCGCCTCAACATCGCGCCAGCCATGCGCGCGGCCTTGGGCAGTTTTTCCGGTCCAAGCACCACCAGCGCAATCACCGCCAGCAGCAGCAGCTTGCTGAAGCTGAGCTCGATCATCGCGGTGCGCCGCCCGGTTACTTCGACTCGGAAGAGTCGTGCTGTTCCTGCTTGGCGTTGACGTCAGCCGCGGCAGGCGGCGGGTCGGCGTGCAGCTTTTCATTGTCGGCCACGCTCTTGGCCTTGTCGTCATCCTCACCGGATAGCGCCTTCTTGAACCCGCGCACGGCGTTGCCAAGATCCGGTCCAATCTTGGTCAACTTGCCCGTGCCGAATATCACCAGCACGATTACGAGAAGGGCCAACCAATGCCAGATACTGTCAAAACCCATAACTACCTCGTGCGAATTCGCGCCTGCTCGCCGCGGGGCGCGGCGGCGGGCCTTTTCGCTGGCGTCCAGTGTACCGCAGCAGGCGGTCGCCGAACCGTGCGAACGGCCATCCTGACGGAAATCCGTCTGGACGTCATGCCTTCGCGCCAGTTCCATCGAGCCTCTGCAGGTCTGCTGTGGCAGACTGCATGAATCTGCCAACGTTCGCGAGCAGGACCGCCGCGCATGCCCCGTTACCTCGGCTTCGAAACCCCGCCTGAACACCCTGTACCCCGCAAGGCGGCGGTGTTGCTCGTGAACCTGGGCACCCCTGCGGCGCCCACCACGGATGCGGTTTGCGATTACCTCGCAGAGTTCCTTTCCGACCCGCGCGTCGTGGAGTTGCCACGCTGGATCTGGTGGCCGATCCTGCACGGTTACATCCTGCGGACCCGGCCGCGTCGTTCCGCCGAGGCGTATGCCAAGGTCTGGCGCGACGACGGCTCGCCGCTACTGGTGTTCAGCGAGGGTCTGACCGAAGCCGTACGCGCCGAGATCGAGCATCGCAACGCTGGCAAGGTCGAGGTCGCGCTGGCAATGACCTATGGCGAGCCCTCGGTGGCTGCGACCGTCGAATCGCTGATGGCGCGGAGCGTACGTCGGCTGCTGGTATTGCCGCTTTTTCCCCAATACTCGGCGACTTCCACCGGCGCCGCGATCGACGCGGTCATGCGCGTCATGCAGAAACTGCGCTGGACGCCGGACTTGCGCACGCTCAACGACTACCATGCCGACGCGGGCTATCTCGCCGCGCTGGTCGGGAGCGTCCAGGCACATTGGGCCAGGCACGGACGTGGCCAGAAGTTGCTGTTGAGCTTCCACGGCATTCCACAGAAATACGCCGAAGCTGGCGACCCTTATCCGGACCAGTGCCACGAAACCGCACGGCGACTTGGAGATGCCTTGGGTCTACCCGACGACGGTATCGTCGTAACGTTCCAGTCGCGCCTCGGCCGTCAACCCTGGCTGCGACCCTACACCGACGAAACCATAGAGCAACTTGCGCACCAGGATGTCGAGACGCTCGATGTGCTTTGCCCGGGCTTCGCGGTCGATTGCCTGGAAACGCTTGAGGAAGTCGCACTGCGCTACCGCGCGGTGTTTCTCACCAACGGCGGCAAGCAGTTCCGTTACATCCCGTCGCTCAACGCCAGCACCGCGCATGCGACCGCACTGGCCGATATCGCAACACGGCAGATGGCGGGGTGGGTCTAAACGGAGTAGGAACTCCGTTACCTGACCCTGGCGCATCGCAAATTGGATCACCGCGAACAAACCCACCATGGAACTGGGCATGGGTCACACCATCCTCGGCGCGGCGTTCCTCAAGCTGATTCGCCATGCTCGGGCGTGGCACGGTCACCAAGACGGTTCAATACAAAGCAAAAGGCCACCCATTGGGTGGCCTTTTGCTTTGTATGAAGCCCCTGGCAGTGTCCTACTCTCGCATGGCGAATGCCACACTACCATCGGCGCTGGTGCGTTTCACTTCCGAGTTCGGGATGGGATCGGGTGGGACCACACCGCTATGGCCGCCAGGGAAGGGGCGCGATGCGCGCAATAATGCGCGGCATCAGCATGGGGTCGGGATGTGACGAGTGCTTTACTCCAGCCGGGCCTCGATATGCGTCGAGGCGGCGAAGCGTCTTGGGGTTATATGGTCAAGCCGCACGGATCATTAGTACGCGTTAGCTCAATGCATTGCTGCACTTCCACACCGCGCCTATCAACCTCGTGGTCTTC
>JBOHYR010000059.1:0-6795 GCA_050737995.1 Rhodanobacteraceae bacterium | reverse complement strand
GCCCGCCCAGGCCGTTGATCAACAGTGCAAGTCCGCCCGTTGTCTACCACTTTCGAACACGCATGTGAAAGCCCGAGTCGCGCCAGTGCACCACGAGCGACTGCCGAGCAACGCTCGCAACCGACCCGAAGGCGTCATTGGTGACAGTCTGCTTCCGGGCAGTCTGGTGCCGCCGAGCCTCGACACCAGCGACAGGACCGCGCCGCATGGTGACGAAGCCCACAGGCGTTCATAGCCTGTTGCCGCCTGTTTGCATTGGCTGGTGCGCGAGTACACTCCGCAGGACTGCAGGTCCACGCATCCCAACCCAGGGGCGATAGCTTGAAGGCAGGGGCGTTTTTTGGCGAGCTCAAGCGCCGCAATGTGCTGCGTGCAGGGGCGTTCTATGCGGCCGCGGTATGGGCGCTGGCGCAGGGCATCGCGCAGTTGACGCCCGTCGTCAACGCACCCGATTGGGTTGCCCGCTGGTTCCTCGTCGCCGCCGTCATTGGCTTCCCGTTCTGGATCGCGTTTGCGTGGTTCTATGAGTTCACGCCGACTGGCCTGAAACGCGAAAGCGAGATCGCGCCGGATGATTCCATCGCGCATCGCACCGGCCGCAAGCTGGATTTCGCGATCATCGGGATTCTTGCGGTGGCCGTGGTGCTGCTGGTCACCAACCAGTTCGTGCTGCACCGCGATGTCACCAGCGTCGCCAATGCGGCCAACGCCAAGACCCTCGCCGCCGAGCTGGCCAAGGTGCCGCAGAAGTCCGTCGCGGTTCTGCCTCTCGCCAACGAAAGCGGCAATCCCAAGCAGCAATACTTCGTCGATGGGATGTCCGAAGAGCTGATCACCGACCTCGCCCAGCTCAACGGGCTGAAGGTGATCGGCAAGTATTCCAGCTTCAAGTTCCGCAATTCCAAGGACAGCCCGGCGCAGATCGGCGCCACGCTGGGGGTGGCGCACCTGATCCAGGGTTCGGTATTCCAGGAGGGGGAAAGCATCCGTGTCACCGTCAGCATGATCCGTGCAAAGGACGGCACGCTCGTGTGGTCGCACAACTACGACGAGCAACTGAAGGATGTGTTTGCGATCCAGACCCAGATCGGTCACGCGGTGGCTGAGGCGCTGAAGATCCAGCTACTGGGCAAGGCGATCGTCTCGACCGACAAGCCGCCGAGCGGCAATGTCGAGGCCTACCAGTTGATGCTGCAAGGGCGCGCGCTAGATCGGCGCGCGACTGGCAATGCCGACTACCGCCAAGCCATCGCGCTGTACCAGCAGGCGCTCAAGCTCGATCCCAACTACGCCTATGCGTGGGGCGCGCTGTCCAATGCCTGGGTCAATCTTGGGCTGGATCTGACCAGCGACGCGCAGCAACAGGCGTACGCGCAAGCCCGCGTGGCGGTGGAGAAGCAGCAATTGCTGGCGCCGGACGCGGCGCATACCCACATGAATCGCGGTGACCTGTTGTCGATGGTCGACCACGATCCCGTGGGGGCGCTGGCCGAGTACCAGCGTGCCTACGCGCTGGCGCCGAACGACGAAGACACCATGAATTTCTTGGCCGGCGGATATCAGGCCCTCGGGCAACTGCAGCCGGCGGCCGAGCTGATGCGCAAAGCCATCGCCACCGATCCGCTGCGCCCCGACTTCTATGCCGATCTGGCCTATGTCTTGTTGGCGCAAGGCCAGCTCGATGCTGCCGAGCAGGCGACCCGCAAGGCGCTGGCCTTGCAGCCGGATTACCCGGGGCTGTATTCGACCCTGGCCGAGATCGACATCCTGCGCGGCGATGCCGCCGCGGCGGTGCGTGATGCCAAGCAGGAAAACGATCCGGTGCTCGGACCGTCGATTCGGGCCATGGCGCAACAGATCAACCGCGACCGCAAGCAGGCTGATGTGGCATTGCACGCTTACATCACCCAGTACGGCAAGACCCAGCCTTACTTCGTTGCCGACCTGTACGCGCTGCGCAAGCAACCGGATGAGATGTTCGAGTGGCTGCAGCGCGCCTGGACGCAACGCGATTCGAATTTCGTTACAACCCTTCTCGACGATCCCTTCATCACGCGTGCCTACCAGCACGACCCGCGTTATGCCGCCTTGTGCAAGCAGGCGGGGCTGCCGGTGCCGGGGCGGCCGCGGCCCGCGGCAGGGGTTACGAGTGGGCAGTAGCGGCCGCGATTTTTGCGAAATGCGTGCAGCGACAGCCGTGGCGTGTTGTCCGTAGCGTCTCGCACGCGTGCGCCTTTTACCGGATGCGGCGCCGTCGTCTGTGCAGCACCGAACGTCAGCTATCGGGCAAGTTGACTGAGGTGTCCACTGACCGGTGTTGGCCGGTCAGCGACCGTTGGTCGACGAATGGCCGCTGTCGACCGAGGGGACATTCGCGGCGGTCTGCTCTACTGATGACAGGTTAAAGAGGATCGTCGCCTAGCATTTCGCCGAGTATTTTCACTTCCGATACGAGTCCCGGTGACGCTCGTCACGCAGATTGTCCGTAGCGCGAAGCGCCTGACACAACGGACTGATGGTGAAATCGTTGCAGCCGAAAGCGCCCCCCGCGCTCAGCCGAACTGCACGCTTAGCATTGAGATCGAGCCACCGTCAATGCCCTCGATCGGGAACGTCACCTCGTCATCTGCGTCGCCGGCGCCGAGCACGTAGAGAAGCGGCAGGTAGTGGTCAGGTGTGGGCACCGACAGTTCGGCGTCGTGGCCCAGTGCCTCGTAGTCCACCAGCGCATCGTGATCACCCCGCAGCATCAGCTCGCGTGCCCGCGTCTCGAAGCGCAGCGCCCAATCGAACGATTCGACCGGGTGCCGACCCCAAGCGTAACTGTGCAGGTTGTGCACGACATCGCCACTGCCCATCAACAGCACGCCCTCGTTGCGCAACGGCTGCAGCATCCGACCCAGTCTGTAGTGAAAAGCTGGCGGCTGGGTCTCGTCGATGCTGAGCTGCACTACCGGCACATCGGCGTCGGGAAACACATGGCGCAGCACCGACCATGTTCCGTGGTCCAGGCCCCACGACAAGTCAGCGCGTACCTCCAACGGCTGCAGCAGTTCGCGCACGCGGCCCACCAAGCCCAGATCGCCAAGCGCAGGATATTGCACCTCGTACAACTCGCGGGGGAAGCCTCCGAAATCGTGAATCGTGCGTGGTGTCGTCATCGCGGTAACGGCGGTGCCGGGTATGTACCAGTGCGCTGATACCGAAAGCACGGCGCGCGGCCGTGACAGGCGCCGGCCAATGGCTGCCCAGCCCCGTGTCCAGTCATTGTCGTGCAAGGCGTTCATCGGGCTGCCATGCCCGAAGAAGATCGTCGGCATACGCGCTTTCATGGTACGACCTGTGGGGTGTGAGATCGAGCCGCGCCGATGGCAACGCGGACATCGGCCAGGATTTTCTGATCGATTGCGTGGGTGCTGTGAAGGCTGGAATTAGATCTTGTCAACGGACATCGTCACCAGTTTGGCATCGTCGGGTCGTAACGCGTGTTTCGACGGAAAGCCCCAGCTACCTTACAGAGCTTGGGGTTGTCTCGTTCTGAGTGGAAGGGCTTGTTGATCGAAGGCCGCTGTTCGACCCGAAGGCGACATTCGTGACCGTCCGCTTTCTGGAAGGCCGTTATCAACGCTTGAACTCAGTTACACGCATCTTCACGTTCGCTGACGTGGACGCGAAGCTAGTCATGCTACCGCTGGCTTCACATCTGCATCTGACGGGACGCCGGGTAGAACAGGTCTTTATTCCGTCACTCGGGTGAGCGCGCCACCGCCGAGCCAACTTGTCACAGTCCAGCGATCTCTTCCTCTTGCCGCGAGCTAGATTGTGCTCGCTGGCGCCGCCACATCAACGCGCCGATTATGGAGCACCAGGCAAACCACGTGAGGAAAAGCGATCTTTGAACGAGGCCATGCACGGGCCTCAAGTGTGGCCAAAGCCATGACGGTGAGAAAAGCGGAACCAAGTTCAAGCCCATGGCAATCCAGAGCACGACAAACAGGATCAACGACCAGAAGACCAGTGTCTTCGCTTTGGGGTCCCTGCGCCACGAGAGCGCGAATGCCAACGGTGCCTGATAACCGATCACCTCGGACAAACCGAAGACGTTATGAAGGGGGTTGGGGTAGGCGAAGATGCCCACACCCAAGGCAGACAATCCCGCGCACGCTATGAGGTACGCAGCGATTCGGTGCCGCCCGAGTTGCGACGATGTTTCGAATACGGCCCAAGCAAAGACCATCATGCAAACAGCCACGCAGCACATCATGAGGGTAAAGGGGACGTTCGCCGGCGAGCCCACCTCGCCTATCTCGCTGACTGTCTGGTGGACGTGGCTGTAACCGGGAACCATGAGAGCTAGCCCATGCACGCCGAGAACGAAAATGACTGCAGAGATAGGGCCAAACAACAATAGATCGCCGCGCTTCATTCCGACTCCTCGACGGGCAAGGGTGAGAGGCGGCGCATCATGCCAGATTTCGACCCCAAGCCGTCACTGGTGACAGTCTGCTTCTGGGCAGTCTGGTGCCGGCGAGCCTCGACATCGGCGACAGAACCGCGCCGCATGGTGACGGAAGCCCATTAGGCGTTCATAGCCTGTTGCCGCCTGCTTGCATTGGCGGGTGCGCGAGTACACTCCGCAGCACTGCAGGTCCACGCATCCCAACCCAGGGCGATCGCTTGAAAGCAGGGGCGTTCTTTGGTGAGCTGAAGCGCCGCAATGTGCTGCGTGCGGGCGCGTTGTACATCGCCGCGGTGTGGGCGTTTGGTCAGGGCCTTTCGCAATTCAGCCCTGCGATCGGTCTTCCCGATTGGGTCACGCGCTGGTTTCTGGTCGCTTGCGTGATCGGCTTCCCGTTCTGGCTGGCGTTTGCATGGTTCTACGAGTTCACGCCGAGCGGCCTCAAGCGCGAATCCGAGATTGCGCCGTCCGAATCGATCACTGCGCACACCGGCCGCAAGCTGGACTTCGCGATCATCGGCATTCTTGCGGTGGCCGTGGTGCTGCTGGTCACCAACCAGTTCGTGCTGCACCGCGATGCCACCAGCACTGCAAACAAGGTTGACGCCAAGGCCATCGCCACGGAACTTGCCAAGGTGCCGAACAAATCCGTCGCGGTGCTCCCGCTGGCTAACGAAAGCGGCAATCCCAAGCAGCAATACTTCGTCGATGGGTTGTCCGAGGAGCTGATCTCCGACCTTACCCAGATCAACGGGCTGAAGGTGATCGGCAAGGATTCCAGCTTCAAGTTCCGCGATTCGAAGGACAGTCCGGCGCAGATCGGCGCGACGCTGGGGGTGGCCCACCTGATCCAGGGCTCGGTGTTCCAGCAAGGCAACCTCATCCACGTCACCGTCAGCATGATCCGCGCGAAGGATGGCAGCAGCGTGTGGTCGCACAGCTACGACGAACAACTAAGGGATGTCTTCACGATCCAGGAGCAGATCGGGCATGCCGTGGCGGCGGCGCTAAAGATCCAGTTGCTGGGCAACGCCATCGTTTCGACCGACCAGCCGCCGAGCGGGAATGTGGAGGCGTATCAGTTGATGCTGCAAGGGCGCGCGCTTGCCCGACACGGCACCGAAGTCGGCTTGCGCCAAGGCATCGCGCTGTACCAGCAGGCGCTCAAGCTCGATCCGAACTACGCCTATGCGTGGGGCGCGCTGTCCAATGCCTGGGTCAATCTTGGGCTGGATCTGACCGGCGACGCGCAGCAACAGGCGTACGCGCAAGCCCGCGTGGCGGTGGAGAAGCAGCAATTGCTGGCGCCGGACGCGGCGCATACCCACATGAATCGCGGTTACCTGCTGGCGCAGGTCGACCACGATCCGGTGGGGGCGCTGGCCGAGTTCAAGCGGGCCTACGCGCTGGCGCCGAACGACGGCACCGTCATGGATTTCCTGGCCAGCGGACTTCAGACCCTCGGGCAACTGCAGCCGGCGGCCGCGTTGTTCCGCAAAGCCATCGCCACCGATCCGCTGCGCCCAGACTTCTATGCCAGTCTGGCCAGTGTCCTCTTGGCGCAAGGCCAGCTCAATGCGGCCGAGCAGGCGACCCGCAAGGCGCTGGCCTTGCAGCCGGATTCCCCGCAAATGTATTCGTACCTGGCGCAGATCGATATCTTGCGCGGCGATGCCGCCGCTGCGGTGCGTGATGCCAAGCAAGAAACCGATCCGGTATTCGGGCCATGGGCACGGGCACTGGCGCAACAGATCGGCCCGGATCACAAGCAGGCTGACGCGGCCCTGCACGCATACATCGCCAAGTACGGCAAGACCCAGCCGTACAACGTTGCCGAGTTGTACGGGCTGCGCAAGCAACCGGATGAAATGTTCGAGTGGCTGCAGCGCGCCTGGACGCAGCAAGCTCCGGTTTTGATCAACAACCTGCTCAGCGACCCCTTGGTGCTTGCCTACCAGCACGACCCGCGTTTTGCGGCGTTGTGCAAGCAGGCGGGGTTGCCGCTGCCGGGGCGGCCGCTGCCCGCGGCGTCCAGCTCAAGCGGGGGTTGAGCGGCCGCGATTTTTGCGAAATGCGTGCAGCGACCACGGTGGGCAGCGATTGTCAGTAGCATCGCGCGCACAAGAACCACCTGCCGAATGTGGCGCTATTGTTCTTGAGTTGAGCGGCCGCTTGCTGGCAAATCAAACAAGGGGTCGACTGACCGGTCTTGGCCGGTCACCGACCTCGTTTGTCAATCACGGACCGATCGCTCGGACGAGTTTCGTCAAGGATCGCTGTTCGACTCCACTGCTCCCAATCGCGCTCGTCTGCTCTCATCAAGCATCGGCATTTTG
>JBOHYR010000058.1:0-20575 GCA_050737995.1 Rhodanobacteraceae bacterium | reverse complement strand
ACCGTGACCGCGTGTCCGTCCGGGATCTTGTCGAGCGCGTCGCCGGTGCCGACCACCGCCGGCACGCCGAGTTCGCGCGCGATGATCGCCGCGTGGCAGGTGCGACCGCCGCGATTGTTGACGATCGCGGCAGCCTTCTTCATGATCGGCTCCCAGTCGGGGTCGTTCATGTCGGGGATGAGCACGTGGCCCTGCTTGAATGCGCTCATCTGGTCCAGTGAGCGCGCGACGCGCGCGGTGCCGGCGCCGATCTTCTGCCCGATCGAACGGCCTTCGGTCAACACCTTGCCTTGTTCGTTCAACTGGAACCGCTCGAGTTGCGTCGCGTGGGCGCGCGACTTCACCGTTTCCGGGCGCGCCTGCACGATGTAGAGCTTGCCCGTTGTACCGTCCTTCGCCCACTCGATATCCATCGGGCGTTCGTAATGCTTTTCGATGGTCAGTGCCTGCTTCGAGAGTTCCAGCACGTCCGTGTCGCTGATGCAGAACTTGCGGCGCAGGCCGGCAGGTGTTTCCTCGATGCGTACGCGCTCGCCAGGCTTGTCGGAATACACCATGCGCTGCTGCTTGGCGCCGAGACTACGGCGCAGCAATGCCTGCTTGCCGGCCTTCAGCGTGGGCTTGAATACGTAGAACTCGTCCGGGTTCACCGCACCCTGAACGACCATTTCGCCAAGGCCGTAGCTTGCGGTGACGAACACGACGTCACGGAATCCGGATTCGGTATCCAGCGTGAACAACACGCCCGAGGCGCCGATGTCGGAGCGCACCATCAATTGCACGCTGGTGGAAAGGAACACGTCCTCGTGCTTGAAGCCATGATGCACGCGATAGGCAATCGCGCGGTCGTTGTAAAGCGAGGCGAAGACCTCCTTCACGTTGTGCAGGACCGCATCGATGCCGACGACGTTGAGGAAAGTTTCCTGCTGGCCTGCGAACGACGCGTCGGGCAAATCTTCGGCGGTCGCGGAAGAGCGTACCGCCACGGGGACATTGTCGGCGCCCGCATCCTTGCACAGCTTCGCGTAGGCATCCCGGATGGCTTTTTCGAGGTCATCGGGCAGCGCCGTGTCGACGATCCATCCGCGGATCTCCTTGCCTGCGGCGGTCAACGCATTGACGTCTTCCACATCGAGCGTTGCCAGGCGCGTCTGGATCCGGTCCGACAACCCGCTCTTTTCGAGGTACTCCTTGAAAGCGTCGGACGTAGTGGCAAAGCCGCCCGGAACAGAGACCCCCAGTTTCGCGAGGTTGCCGATCATCTCGCCCAGCGAGGCGTTCTTGCCGCCGACCTTGGCGAGATCGGTCATGCGCAGTTGGTCCAGCCAGAGGACGAGCTCAGTCACGGCGATCTCCATATCCGGGCCGGCGGCCCAAAAAAGAACCATTATTCTCGCGGTGCCGGGCACGGGTGACAACCCGCACCCGGCGATCTGCAACGAGACGGTTCAGGGTCAAGCGGTCGCCGCGGGTAAACTCGCCGTTTGCGAACAGAGCCTGTTTTGCGGCGGTGCTGCGCAACGAATCCAGGAGACTGCATTGAACGGCGACGGACGCAGAACGGTTTTTTTCATTTCCGACTCTACCGGGATCACCGCCGAGACCATTGGCAATTCGATTCTCGCGCAGTTCGAAGGCGTGAACTTCGAGGGTCACCGCCTCGCCTTCGTGGACACGCCCGAGAAGGCCCGCGCCGCGGCGCTCCGGATCAAGACCGTCTATGCCCAGAACGACGAGCGGCCGATTGTCGTCAATACCGTGGTCGATCCGCAGTTGTGCGAGATCATCGCCGAGTCGGGGGCGCTGATGATCGACGTGCTGGCGCCGTTCATCGGAACGCTCGAACTGGAACTCGGCACGCGTCGTTCGGGCGCGGTCAACCGCGCGCATGGCATGGTCAACTTTCGCGAGTACGAGGCACGCATCGACGCCACCAATTACGCATTGGCACACGACGATGGCGTGAATATCGATTACAGCCACGCCGACGTGGTGCTGGTTGGCGTATCGCGGGTCGGGAAGACGCCGACGTGTCTGTACATGGCGCTGCATTACGGCGTGAAATCCGCCAACTATCCGCTGACCGACGAGGATCTGGAACACGACCGGCTGCCCAAGTTGCTCGAACCGTGTCGCGACCGTCTGTACGGACTCACCATCGAACCCGTACGCCTGGCCCAGGTGCGCGAAGCGCGGCGGCCCGGCAGCGCCTATGCGAAGCTCGACCGTTGCAAGCGCGAGCTCGCGATCGCCGACCAGATTTTCCGTGCCGAAAACATCCCCTCGCTCAACACCACCCACACGTCGATCGAGGAGATCGGCAGCAAGATCATGGCGCACCTGGGGATCGAGCGGCACATGTTTTAGTGTGGTGTCCCGTAAAACGTTGGTCATTCCAGACGAGCTCACGAAGTGAGTGAGGTCCGGAATCCAGCTTTCAGGTCCTTGCAGTCACAACGGGGATTCCGGGTTCCCGCGCCGATCAAGCTGGCACTGGCCCCCGCATGACGAGCGCGCTTATTTGTGTGTGGTGGCGGGTGGAATGTCACGCACTGGCAGCGGCACGTTGCAGACGTCGATCTTGCCGACCTTGTAGAGGTACCACGCGTCGCTGCGGTTACGGCGCGATTCGACCAGCGCGTTGAACGTGGGCGTGTCGGTGCGCAGCACTTCGAGGTGCATGCGTTGCGAAGGCGGAAGGTCCGATGCCAGCCGCACGCGCAGGATTCTGGTGTCGTGCGCGGGATTCCTGTAGAAACCCATCGGGCCGTTGCCGCGCGGTAGCGCCGCGAGGTATTGCATGCCCTGCACCACGCGACCGATCAGCGCGATGTTGCGGTCGAGTTGGCGTGGCGCCTGGCCGATCACGGCATAGAGTTCGGTGCCGGGACCGGAATCCGGTGCGTTGTCGCGGCCGGCGCCGACCATGCCATAGCAGTGCACCAGCCAGGTCTTGTCGGTTGAGGGATCGCGTGCGACCGGAAAACCGTTGCTGAACCCGACCTCGGGCGCGTACACGTCGCCATCGGGCAGTCTGGTGAACGGCAGATTCGGCGCGATAGTGCGCTCGAATTCCGGTGCGATCGTCTTTCTGGCGTTGCCGATCGATTTGACGTGCGTCGGGTGCGTCGCTTCCGCCTGCGGGTCGCCCCATTGCGTCACGAAGTTATCCTGCACGCGCATGATTGCGAGGCCGTCCCAGTAGTGCTCGTGCGCCAACGTGCGGATGTTCGCCGCGTGCAACGGCGCGTAGGCGGGATCGAGTTCGATCACCACCCTGCCTTGCGGCAAATCCATGTACAGCGTGTCGTGCGGATCGAGAGACCGCCAGTCGGAGGGCTTCGATGCGTCCAGCACCTGCTGCATGGTTGGCGCCGTGTGGGAAACCGGCGCGTCGGCTGCGTGCGCGGCGAGCGCGATGCCCATGCCGAGCGCCGCGGCAAGCGCACCATTCCGGAATGTGCACGGCAAACGGATCGTCGATGTCATCTTGCCCCTTCGCCGTGGTATCGGGATGCGCCCAGAATAGCAAAGTGCAGGCGATGGGACGACGTGCGGAAAGTCAGGGCGTGGGTTCGCGAACGGGGTCGATGATCCGTTCGACCATGCCATTCAGGTAACGGCGCGCGTACACGGGCGGGTATTGCGAGAAGATGATCCGCGCGTGGACGACGTGGCTGTCGTTGGGCGCGAACAGGAACAGAAATGCGCCGCCGTTGTTGGCGAGTTCCGCATCGTCTTGCAGGAAGCTTGATTCGGCGCCGGCGAATTCGGCCACGTGCGCCAGGGTCCGTTGTAGCCAGTTCACTTCGCGGTGGGCTTCCAGCCGGTTGACCACAAAATCGCCGGTCGCCGCGCGTACATCGTCGGCATCAACGCCGGAGGCGGCAAACGCGCTCTCGGCCGCGTGGGCGGCCTCGAAACTGGGGTAACCGGCAACCACGTATTGGCGCGGATAGAACGTGCCGAATGTCGTGTCGCTTCGCTTGAAAAAGGCCCAGTGCCTGATCATGGCCGCCCGCACCCCCGTGTCGAAAGACGGAGCGGCCAGAGACTGCGGTTTCCCTGTCCTGACCGCACGTCATCACGGTCGGAGCATGCGCCCGCAAATGCGAAAAAAATGTTGCTGCCGCGTGATGCCTATTTCACGGGCATGCCGGCTTTGGCGCCGGGATCGGCGTCCAGCAGGAACAGGTCGGCGCCGCCGCTGCCTGCGGACAGGATCATGCCTTCGCTGAGGCCGAAGCGCATCTTGCGCGGCGCAAGGTTGGAGATGAAAACCACGTTGCGGCCGACCAGCTTTGCAGGCTCCGGATAGGCGGCCTTGATGCCGGAAAAAATCTGACGCTTGCCGAGTTCACCGGCGTCCAGCTCGAAGCGCAGCAACTTGTCGGACCCCTCGACCGCCTCGCATACGACGACCCTGGCGACGCGCAGGTCGAGTTTGGCAAAATCATCGATGGGTATGGTGGCGGGATTCGGTGCAGGAGACTCGGGATTCGGCATGCTCTTGGCTCGGGTTTTTGAGCCCTCCCCTTCAAGGGGAGGGCTGGGCGGGGACGGGTTCTGCTTCACCTGCAGCGATTCCTTCGAGGCTTCGATCATGGCGGTGATCTGCCTGGGGTCGATACGGATGGCGAGTGGTTTGAATGGCTGGATTGCGACGCCGAGCAATGGCGCTCGCGCAGCGTCGAATCGCGTTGGCGCGTCACCGAGGAAGTCGAATGCGCGCGCTGCCGTCGCGGGAACCGCAGGCGCCAGCCAGATCGTCAACAGCCGAAAATAGTTGAGCGCCAGCGTGCACACGACATGCAGCTCCGCACGTTTCGATTCATCCTTCGCCAGTAGCCACGGCGCATGTTCGGCGACGTAGGCGTTGGCTTCGTCGGCGACCTCGAGGATCGCGCGCATCGCCGCGGCGTAGTCGCGCGATTCGTACAGCGCCGCACACGCCGCCAGTCTCTTCGCGGCTGCATCGTAACGAGCACGTTCGGCATCCGGCAGCGCGTCCGCGAGCTTGCCGTCGAAGAGTTTGTGCACGAAGCCCGCGCAACGGCTGGCAATGTTCACCCACTTGCCGATCAGGTGCGAGTTGACCCGTTCCTCGAAGGCTTTCAGATCCAGGTCGATGTCGGCCAGCGTCGGTCCCAGCATCGAGGCGAGGTAATAGCGCAGGTAATCCGGGTCGAGGTGTTCGAGGTAGGTGCGCGCGTTGACGAAGGTGCCCCGCGACTTCGACATCTTGGCGCCGTCCACGGTCAGGAATCCGTGCACGTTGACGGCGGTCGGCATGCGCAGTCCTGAGCCGCGCAGCATCGCCGGCCAGAACAGCGTGTGGAAATAGATGATGTCCTTGCCGATGAAATGCACCATTTCGGTGTCGCTGCCGGGACGGATGAAACGTTCGAAATCAGCGGCAGTCAGTTCCGGCTTGCTGCAGCTCTGGCACAGTTCCTTGAACGCCGCGAGATAACCGATCGGCGCGTCCACCCACACGTAGAAATACTTGCCGGGCTGTCCGGGAATCTCGAAACCGAAGTAGGGTGCGTCGCGCGATACGTCCCAACTGCGCAGGCCGTCGGCAAACCATTCCTTCAGCTTGTTGACGACTTCCGATTGCAGACCACCGGCGTCGCGGCGTTCCTCCAGCCATGACTCCAGCAGTGTCTGGAAGTCGGCCAGTTTCACGAAGAAGTGCAGCGATTCCTTTTCAACTGGTTTCGCGCCCGACACCACCGAATAGGGCTCGATCAGATCCGTCGGTGTGTACGTGCTGCCGCACACCTCGCAGGCATCGCCGTACTGATCCTTGGAGTGACAGACCGGGCATTCGCCCTTGATGAAACGATCGGGCAGGAACATCTGCCGTTCGGGGTCGAACAACTGCTTGACCGGGCGCGACTCGACGTGGCCGTTCGCCTCCAGCGCATGCCAGATCCGGTAGGTCAGTTCACGATTGGTTTCGGTGTGGGTGCTGGAGTAATGGTCGTAGGCGACACCGAAGTCGCGCAGGTCGGCGGTGTGTTCTTGCCACACCTTGTCGATCAGTGTTTCCGGCGTGATGCCTTCCCGCTCTGCGCGCAGCATGATCGAGGTGCCGTGTGCGTCGTCGGCGCACACGGAATGCACCGTATGTCCGCCCATCCGCATCGCCCGCACCCAAATGTCCGTTTGCACGTGCTCGACGATATGACCGAGATGAATGCGGCCGTTCGCGTAGGGCAGCGCGCTGGTGACGAGAATCTCGCGGGGCATTGCGGTCTGGCGATCGAAAGACGATCGCGGATTATCGCATGACGGGCCAGCAATGCCCCCTTCGGCACGATGGGGATCGCCGCGCAGCGGCGGGGGGATGCATCCCCGCCCTGATTCCGCTCGCATCTGAGTATCCTACTCCGTTCGGGAGAGGGTGGCGACGCATCGAGTCACCCCTCTCTACGTTCGTCATTCCGAGTCCGTCCGCAGCTCCATTGCGGGCGGAACCCGGAATCCAGAGGCTCTGCTGTTCGACATCCATGTCATGGCTCCGCTCGCCGCCGAGGCGAGCGAAGCCAGAGCGAAGGTGCTTCGCACTCGCGATTGATAAAGCTGGGCCCCGGCCTGCGCCGGGGTGACGGCAAGAGCAGAGTCGCTGGGTTCCGGATCGTCGCAGCGCGACGTCCGGAATGACGGTGTCGGTTGGGGCACGCCGACGCCGTAATGATGGGCGCAGGGATCCCCGCGCCAGCGTCACCACCCCATGTAATGCCCGCCATTGATCGCGAGGTTGGCGCCGGTGATCCACGCTGCCTTGTCGTCGAGGAAGAACGCGATGGCGTAGGCGATTTCGTCGGGCTCGCCGAGTCGGCCGAGCGGGATCTGCGCAACGATCTTGGCGCGCACTTCCTCGGGTACGGCCATCACCATGTCGGTGCCGATGTAGCCGGGCGAGACGGTATTGACGGTTATGCCGAACTTGGCGTTTTCCTGCGCCAGTGAAATCGTGAAACCGTGCATGCCGGCCTTGGATGCGGCGTAGTTGGCCTGCCCGTACTGGCCTTTTTGTCCGTTGATCGAACTGATCTGGATGATCCGGCCCCACTTGCGCGCACGCATGCCCTCGATGACAGGGCGGGTGACGTTGAAGCAGGCGTTGAGGTTGGTGTTCACCACATCCATCCACTGCTGGTAGCTCATCTTGTGGAAAGTGGTGTCGCGGGTGATGCCGGCGTTGTTGACGAGGATGTCGACGGGTCCGAGTTTTTCCTCGATCGTGCGCACCATCTGCTCGCAGGATTGCGGATCCGACACGTCCGCCTTGACGGTGAAGATGTCCATGCCTTCGCCGGCCAGCTTGTCCCGCCATGCGCTGGTTTTTTCTTCGTTGCGATAGTTGGTCGCGACCTTGTACCCCATTTTCGCCAAGCGATGAACGATCGCGGTACCGATGCCGCCGGTACCTCCCGTTACCAGTGCCACGCGTGCGTTCATGACGGCTCCATCGACCAGTGGTGATGGACCCATCCTAGCGCCTGGCGCCGTTTTCGGCGAATGGCACGTCAGGCTTCGCGAAGCGACTCTCCCAGCAGGGGTGCGAGGTCGAACTGGTGTGCGGCAATTTTCAGCATGCCCGCCGGCTCCTTCGCATCGGGTACGGACTGACCGAGAAAACGCAGGGCCCGAACAAGAGTTTCCCGCGGATCGTGCATGTCGACGGCCGGGGCATCGCCGGACTTGGATAGCTTGCGGCCCTCGGCGTCGACGGCCAGCGGCAGGTGCAGATACGCCGGAGTCGGCAAATCCAGCAGGCGCTGCAACAGGATCTGGCGGGGCGTGGAATCGAGCAGGTCGCAGCCGCGCACCACTTCGGTGATGCTCTGAAATGCATCATCGACCACACACGCAAGCTGGTAGCTCCATAATCCGTCGGCGCGTTGCAGCACGAAGTCGCCGATTTCACGACGGATGTTTTGGCGTTGCCGGCCCTGAAGACCGTCATCAAAAGCGATGTCCATGTCGGAAACGCGTAGCCGCCATGCAGGCGAACGATCGTCGCGTTGTGGCGCAAGGCAATAACCGTCGCGATGGACCTGTCCTGCTGCGTCGAGGTCGGCACGGCTGCACCAGCACGGAAACGCGTGACCATCGCCGCGCAGCCGTTGCAGGGCTTCTGCATAGGCGTCACTGCGCTGCGACTGATACAGGGGCGTCGCGTCCGCGTGCAGCCCGAACCGGTCCAGCGCGGCAAGAATGGATTGCGTAGAGCCAGCGACTTGGCGCGGCGGATCGATGTCCTCGACACGGATCAACCATGCGCCGCCGTGTTGATGCGCGCGTAGCCAGCTCGCCAACGCCGCGGCCTGGGAACCGAAATGCAGGTCGCCGGTGGGCGAGGGTGCGAAGCGGCCGCGGTACATACTCGAACCCGTCGCCCTTTTGGAGAGGTGTGGGGGTGAGGGTCCGGAAGATCTGGATGCGTTTTGATTCATCAAACCCTCACCCCCTACGGGCCATCACGGAGTCCTTGGCCATGGTTGGCAGTTCTCCCGATGGCAGAGGGGCAAGCCGGAAATGGAATCCGCTAGTATGCGGCAGGATCGGAAATGACTGCGGACTGGAAATAAAGGATCGCGTGCCGGCTCGCGCGGCGGGATCCACACTCGGGGTGCAATCCATGAATGCTGTATCCGGCTTGCTCAAGCAACGTGAACTGACCATCCGCGGCATCATCATCGGCATCGTGATCACGATCGTGTTCACGGCCGCCAACGTTTACTTCGGGCTGAAGGCGGGTCTGACCTTCTCGACATCTATCCCGGCCGCGGTGATCTCGATGGCGATACTGAAGGCGATGCGCGATGCAACGATCCAGGAAAACAACATCGTGCAGACGGTGGCATCCGCCGCGGGCACTTTATCCTCGATCATTTTCGTATTGCCGGGCCTGGTGATCATCGGTTACTGGACGGGGTTCCCGTTCTGGATTTCAGCGGGCATCTGCGCGACCGGCGGCATCCTCGGCGTGATGTACACGATCCCGCTGCGGCGAGCGCTGGTCACAGATTCCGACTTGCCGTATCCCGAGGGTGTGGCCTGTGCGGAAGTACTGAAAGTCGGCGCCGGCGAGGCGCCTGCCACCGACGCCAAGGCGGCGGTCGAGACCGGTGGCGCGGGCCTGAAAGCAGTGCTGTGGGGCGCCATCGTGTCGGCGATCTTTTACGTAATCGTGCAGACCAAAGTGTTCGCCAGCGACGTCGCCCAGTATTTCCGGGTCGGCGTCGACAAGGGCGGTTCGACAGGTTACGACTTCAGCCTGTCGTTCGCGTTGTTCGCCATCGGCCACCTGGTTGGCCTGTGGGTGGGCGTGGCGATGCTGGTGGGTGCGGCGATCGGCTGGGTATGGGCGGTGCCGTATTTCGCCGCGCACTTCCATACGCTCTTGGCGCATGCGTTGCCTTTGGTGGGATGGAAGCCTGAAGATGTTGCTGCGTTTGCCACGGGCGACCCTTTCAAAGTGGCCAACCAAACTTGGAAGTATGCAGTGCGCTTCATCGGTGCAGGCACCATCGGTGTGGCCGCGATCTGGACCTTGGCCAAGCTGGTCAAGCCGCTGGTCAACGGACTGGCGGGCGCCATGCGCGCGTCGCGTGCGCGCAAAACCGGCACGCTCGACACCCTTCCGCGCACCGAGCACGACATGCCGATCGGGATGGTGGGTTTGGTTTCGCTGTTGTGCCTGATCCCGATCGCGTATTTGCTCTGGCATTTCGCGGTCAACAACGGTCTTGGCGGCGCGACCGCGACGCTGGTGATCGGTGGCGTGGTGTTCGTGGTGTTGCTGAGTTTTGTGGTATCGGCGGTGTGCGGCTACATGGCGGGCCTGATTGGTTCCTCGAACAGTCCGTTGTCGGGCGTCGGCATCCTCGTGGTGGTGATCGCGGCGCTGTTGTTGGTGGTTGGCGTCAAACCGTTCCTCCCGCCGGGCGCCGACAAGGCGCTGGTCGGGTTCGCACTGTTCATTACCTCGATCGTGTTTGCGGTGGCCTCGATTGCCAACAACAACCTGCAGGATCTGAAGACCGGTCAATTGGTGGACGCCACGCCGTCGCTGCAACAGTGGGCGCTGGTAATCGGCGTGCTGGCTGGCGCGGTGGTGATTCCGCCGGTGATGGATCTGCTGCAGCACACCTACGGCTTTCTCGGTGCGCCGGGCGCCGATCCGTCGCGCGCTTTGCCCGCGCCACAGGCCGGCTTGATTTCGGCCTTGGCCAAGGGTGTGATCACCGGCGATGTGCCGTGGGACATGATCGGTCTCGGCGCCGGGATCGGGGTTGCGATCATCCTCCTCGATGAGCTGCTGGGACTGGCGAAGAAAGGTCCGCGCCTGCCGCCGCTTGCAGTCGGACTCGGCATTTATCTGCCGACTTCGACCACCCTGATGGTGGTGGTCGGTGCATTGGTAGGCGCGTGGTTCGACGGGCGCGCGGCACGCCGCCCGACTGATCAGGCGGATGCGACTCGGCAACTTGGCGTGCTGCTGGCCTCGGGCCTGATCGTGGGCGAAAGCCTGCTCGCGGTCGTGTTCGCCGGCGTGGTCGGATTGAGTGGCAAGCAGTCTCCGATCGCGCTGGTAGGCAACGGTTTCGAAACGCCTTCGATCATCATTGGCGGCGTCGTGTTTGCCGCGACGGTCGCCGTGCTGTATCGCTGGATCATGCGGATGGGGCGAAGTGCTGCCTGAGGCTTGAGATTTGCGCCGCCCGCCGTTATTTCGTTCGAGTGCCGTCGCTGCGGTCAATGTGGCAGTGACTCCTTTTGTTTTGACGCTGGATTGACGGATTTGCCATGAACGCCACCACCGAGACCCGCCCTTTCGAAGCCGAAGTCGCGCAGGTTCTGCGCCTGGTTACCCATTCGCTGTATTCGCACCGGGAAATCTTCCTGCGCGAACTCGTCTCCAACGCCTCCGACGCCTGCGACAAGCTGCGCTTCGAGGCGATCGGCAAACCGGAATTGCTCGGCGACAACAGCCAATTGCATGTCGACGTCGAGTTCGACAAGGACGCACGCACGATTACGGTCCGCGACAACGGCATCGGCATGAGCCGCGAGGAAGCCGTAGCAAACCTGGGTTCGATCGCGAGTTCCGGCACCCGGCGTTTCCTTGAATCGCTGAGCGGCGAGCAGCAAGCCGATGCCCGCCTTATCGGTCAGTTCGGCGTGGGTTTCTATTCGGCGTTCGTCGTGGCCGACAAGGTGACGGTGCTGAGCCGTCGCGCCGGTGCCGAAGCTGCCGACGGCGTGCGCTGGGAAAGCGACGGCCAGGGCGAATATTCGCTGAGCCCCGGGGACATCGCCGCACGCGGCACCAGTGTGATCCTGCATCTGAAGGATGAGGACAGCGAATTCCTGGATCACTGGCGGCTGCGCGAGCTGATTCGCAAGTATTCCGATCATGTTTCCTTTCCGATCCGGATGAAAAAGATCAAGGACGGCAAGCCGACCGACGAGTGGGAAACCATCAACGACGCTTCGGCGCTGTGGGCGAAACCCAAATCGGAAATCAGCGACGACGATTACAGGGCGTTCTACAAGTCGCTGGGACACGATTTCAACGACCCGCTGACGTGGACGCACAACCGTGTCGAAGGCCGCCAGAGTTTCACGACATTGCTGTACATCCCGGCTCAGCCGCCGTTCGACCTGATGATGGGTGCGCGCGACGAGCGCAAGGGCGTCAAGCTCTACATCAAGCGCGTTTTCATCATGGATGCCGCCGAGGAATTGCTGCCGAACTACCTGCGCTTCGTGCGTGGCGTGGTCGACGCCGACGACCTGCCGCTCAATGTCAGCCGTGAAATCCTGCAGCACAATCGCCAGATCGATCACATCAAGGCCGCTTGCGTCAAACGCGTGCTGGATCTGATCGAGAAACTCGCGTCGAGCGAGCCGGACAAGTTCAAGACCTTCTGCAAGGCGTTCGGCAATACGCTGAAGGAAGGCATCGCGGAAGATCCCTCCAGCCGCGAGCGGATAGCCAAGCTGCTGCGTTTCGCCTCGACGAAAAGCGAAGGCGCCGAACAGAACGTATCTCTGGATGATTGCCTCGCGCGGATGAAACCGGGCCAGGACGTAATCTGGTACGTCACGGCCGACAGTTACAAGGCAGCCGCGGGCAGCCCGCAACTCGAAGCCTTCAGGGCGAAGGACATCGAGGTGCTGTTGATGTTCGATCGCGTCGACGAATGGGTCATGGGCCAGTTCACCGAGTACGAAGGCAAGAAGCTGCGCAACGTCGCCAAGGGCGAGCTGCCATTGGACGAGGCCGACAAGAAGAAGCAGGAAGAGGTCGCGAAGGAAGCCGAGCCGCTGGTCAAGAAGTTGAAGGAGCTGCTGGGCGAGCGCGTGGGCGACGTCAGGGTCTCCGCGCGGCTCACCGATTCGCCTTCCTGTCTTGCGCTGTCCGATTACGAGCTGGCGCCGCACCTGGCGCGGTTGCTGCGCGAAGCGGGACAGGAAGTGCCGGATTCCAAGCCCACGCTGGAAATCAATCCCGCGCACGCGCTGGTCAAACGCGTTGAATCCGAATCCGACGAAGCCAAAGCGAAGGATTTGGCGCTGCTGCTGCTCGAACAGGCCGAAATCACCGCCGGCGCGCAGTTGCCCGATCCTGCGGCGTTCGTGCAGCGGGTGAACCGCGCTTTGCTCGGGTGATCGGTGAATCGCCTGTGCGATCGTGAAACGCACATGAGCAATAATCGCGAGTCGGTCCGTCTTGATGCGTGGCTGTGGGCCGCGCGTTTCTTCAAGACCCGTGCACTGGCCAGGCAGGCGATCGAGCGCGGGCGCGTGACGATCGCCGGCACGGCCTGCAAGCCTTCGCATACGGTACATATGGGCGATGCGCTGCGGGTCGTGCGTGGCGAGGAAGTGTTTGAAGTCGAGGTGGCCGGTATTGCCGGCAAGCGCGGTTCGGCGGCATTGGCGCAGTCGTTGTATCGCGAAGCAGAGGCCTCTATCCGTGGGCGCGCAGCCGCACGCGAGCAACGCCGCGCCGAAAACGCCGGCTATCGGCCGCCGCCGAAGCGTCCCGACAAGAGGGCACGGCGGTTGCTGCGTGCGCTGGGCGACATCGACGCCGGCTAACAGGCGGAATAAACACCTCTCTGGTCAGGGCAGACGGGAGCGCGGTTCGTGGTCCACGTCGTGCGGTGGCATCTTCGGTCTTCGTCAATTTCGTTTTTCCAGAAGAAAAGGGGATTCGGTACAAGACTTGACGTTCCGCGTGCGACGGTTATCTGGATCTTCCATCCCGTCCGTCGATGCAGGAATTGAACCCGGTTTCTTCCGTCGCGAGTGCAGCAAGCGACCGCTTCGTCTGCGTTTGCTTTTCGATGATTCCAGCGTGGCGGTGCCCATCAAGGGCATTGCATGGCCGCACGGTGATATTCACAAAATGTATCCATAACATTCAAACAATCAATTTGACAAATAATCCATGGTCGCCAGAATCGCGGTAACAGGGCCTCAACCGCATCCGCACACTGGAGGTACCGCCATGACGGACAAGCAACCCAAACCGACCACGACCGATGGTGGCGCACCCGTCGCCAGCGACGCGCGCTCGCTGACCATCGGGCCTGATGGCCCCATCTTGCTGCACGATCACTACCTGATCGAGCAGATGGCCAATTTCAACCGCGAACGCATCCCGGAACGCCAGCCGCATGCCAAGGGAGGCGGCGCCTTCGGCCGTTTCGAGACCACCGCGGATGTCAGTAAATACACCCGTGCGGCGCTGTTCCAGAAAGGCTCCAGGACCGAGGTGTTGGCGCGCTTTTCCACCGTTGCCGGCGAGCGCGGCAGTCCCGACACCTGGCGCGACCCGCGCGGTTTCTCGCTCAAGTTCTACACCGCGGAAGGCAATTACGACATGGTCGGCAACAACACGCCGGTCTTTTTCATGCGCGACCCGATGAAGTTCCAGCACTTCATCCGCTCGCAGAAACGACGCGCCGACAACGGCCTGCGCGATCACGACATGCAGTGGGACTTCTGGACCCTTTCACCCGAGTCGGCGCATCAGGTCACGTGGTTGATGGGCGACCGCGGCATTCCGAAAACCTGGCGGCACATGAATGGGTACAGCAGCCACACCTACATGTGGGTCAATGCCCAAGGCGAGAGGTTCTGGGTGAAGTATCACTTCAAGACCGATCAGGGTATCGAATGCTTGCCACAGGAAGAGGCGGATCGTCTGGCCGGCACGGATGCCGACTGTCATCGGCGCGACTTGTTCGAGTCGATCAAG
The DNA here is from genome assembly GCA_050737995.1 of Rhodanobacteraceae bacterium. Taxonomy (GTDB): domain Bacteria; phylum Pseudomonadota; class Gammaproteobacteria; order Xanthomonadales; family Rhodanobacteraceae; genus 66-474. The sequence continues at coordinate 6,285 of JBOHYR010000058.1, read as the reverse complement.
AACGGCGACATCCCGAGCTGGACGCTATACATGCAAATCATGCCGTTCGAAGACGCCAGGACCTACCGCTTCAATCCGTTCGACCTGACCAAGGTATGGCCGCACGAGGACTATCCGTTGATCGAGGTCGGCAAGTTGACGCTGGATCGCAACCCGACCGACTATCACACCGAGATCGAGCAGGCCGCGTTCCAGCCCGACAATCTGGTGCGTGGTATCGGCCTGTCGCCCGACAAGATGCTGCTGGGCCGCAGCTTTGCCTATGCCGATGCGCACCGTGCACGACTCGGTGTCAATTACCGGGAAATCCCTGTCAACCGGCCGAAGTGTTCCGTACATAGCTACAGCAAGGACGGTGTCGGGCGGACGGTGAATGTCTCCGATCCGGTCTACGCACCGAACTCCAAAGGTGGCCCGAAAGCCGATCCGTCGCTGACCGACGAAGCAGGCCGCTGGTACGCCGACGGCGACATGGTTCGGAAGGCCTATACGTTGCGCAAGGACGATGACGACTGGGGCCAGGCCGGCACGCTGGTGCGAGAGGTCATGGATGACGCGGCGCGCGAGCGACTGGTCGGTAACATCGTCGGGCACCTCTCGGACGGCGTGTCGGAACCCGTGCTCGGGCGCGCTATCGAGTACTGGCGCAAGGTCGACGGTGAACTCGGCGACCGCATCGCCAAGGGCATGAAAGGCTGAGTCGGCTGGTGCATATTGGGACGGAACGGGCACGGCGGGCCGCCGCGCCCGTTCAAGGTATCGCAGTGATTATCTATATCCAACCAACATGCAATCACGGCGGGCTGTGTTGAACCCGCCGCACTTGCCATACGTACAACGGGATACCCAGAGCCAGCAACACGAAGTTCCAGTACACCGCGTCTTCGCCCGCGCCGATCACGGCCCACAGCGAAAATGCGAACGCGGCGCAAGCCAGCACCAGATCGCGCACCGGCATCGTGCGACCGCTTCGGCGCGCCAGCACGACGTCTGCCATCGCGCAGAACAGGTAGGCAACCACCGTACCCAAGGTCGACAGCAGCACGATGAAAGTGAACATCGCGATCATGCCGCGCGTGTAGTTGGTCAGCACCATCAAACTGGTCAGCACGGCCATGGCTACCAAACCGAGCGCGGGCGTCCCCCGCGCGGATTCGCGGGCGAAAAAGCGCGGAAACAGGCCATCCCTCGCTACCGCCTGCGAAAACTGGCCGCCAATCAGCAGCCAGCCGTTCAACGCGCCGAAGCAAGCAATCGCCGCGGCGCCTGCAATGAGCAAACCCGCCCAGCCACCCCACAGCAGGCGGCCGGCATCCGCGAACGGAGCTTGGGACTTCGCCAACTCTGCAGCAGGCAACACACCCATTACGGCGGTCGTACAGGCGATATACACCACGGCAGCAATCACCGTACCGAGCAACGTGGAGCGCGGAATGGTTCTTTCCGGGTCGCGTACGTGACCCGCGGGAATGGTGGCGCATTCCACGCCCATGAAGGCGAAAAGGGTCGCCGCGACGCAGAAGCCGACCGCACTCATCGGCGTGCCTGCATGCGGACCAGGCACGAAGAAGTGTGGACTGAAGTGTGCGAAACCGAACAACGCAAGCGCCAGCAGCGGCGCGATTTTCAGGATCGTGGTGACGACCTGAACCACGCCTGCGCTGCGCACGCCGGCGATGTTGACCGCAGTCAATACCCAGATCGCCGCCACGGCGACGATCGCACCAAGGAGAGGCGTGGCGCCGATCGCCGGAACGAGCGCGGACAGGTAACTCGCGAACGCGACGGCGATAGCCGCGTTGCCGCCAACCGTACTGATCCAGTAGCTCCACGCCACCAGAAAGCCAATGCAATCGCCGAAGGCTTCGCGGCTGTAGGCATACGGACCGCCGGCGCGCGGTGCGCGTTTCGCGAGTCGGTAGAACACGCCGGCCAGCAGCAGCGCGCCGGTTCCGCTGATCAACCAGCCGACCAGACTGAAGACGCCGTAGGGCGCAAGCGACGCCGGCAGCAGGAACACGCCGGAGCCGATCATGTTGCCCAACACCAGCGCGGTGGCAGTGATCAGGCCGATCTGGCGTTTTGACACCGTCATGCGCGTGCCCCTTCCAGTGCCGACCGGCAGTCGCGCGAGTCTATACGGTTCTGGCCAACGCGCCACGGCCCCACAACACGAGGCAATAAATGTTTTATGTTCAAATCGTTGCGCTCCGATCTTCACCTAACTTCACGATGCGTGGACGGGGAGGTGCCGGATGCGCTTCAAATCCGCGACGGTCCGCGCTTGCGCGGGCGCCATGCGCAGCCGAAACTAGCGCGGCGAAAGAGCGGGGAAACGTGATGGCGGTATTCGGTCTCTTCAAGCGATTGGTGGGGAATGCCGTCAGCGGCGAACGCCGGCAGATTGACCGCTTGCGCGCGACGTACGGTGCGCGGGTGATGGTGGTCGACGATTCCGCCACCATCCGTGCCGTACTGGGCAAGATGCTGGCGCAGGACGGCTACGAGGTGCTGAAAGCGGCCGATGGCGAAAGCGCGGTCGAAATGGCGCAGTCGCAATTTCCGGACCTGATCTTCCTCGACATCGTTCTACCCGGCATGTCGGGTTTCGCGGTGCTTCGTTCATTGCGGCGCGACACCCGCACACGCACCACGCCGATCATCATGATGAGCGGCAACCAGCAAGCTACCGAACAATTCTACGTGCAGCGTTTCGGCGCCGACGGTTTCGTCAAGAAACCATTCGGACGTGCCGAGGTGTTTCACGCCATTCGTTCGCTGGTGCAGGCGGAGCGCATGCCGGTACGCGTCAAAGTGGCGCCGATCGATGCAATCCCCGAGGGGATGAGCGCCGAGGAGTGGAATGCGATTCCGGACGTGGCACTGCCGGACGAAGCGCATCGCGTCGAACCGTCGACCGTTGCGAAGGATGCCCAGTCAGGCTACCGCGACACGATCGATGCGGGTGAGGCGATGGGGCTGGGACGGAATGACGATTGAATCGCAGCTTCGTCAGCCATCGGTCACGCGCTGGCGTAATCGATAAAGAGCATCCAGCGCCTCGCGCGGCGTGAGTGAATCCGGGTCGAGAGCGCGCAGCGCATCGGCAAGTTCTGTGAGTGCCGGGTCGGTGGCGGCCACGGTGAACAGGTCGGATTGTGGTGTATCGGGTGCGACGGATCCCGATCCCGTTGTGCGGTGTGGTTGCTCGCCGCGTTCGAGTGCTGACAGTGTCCGCTTCGCCTCCACGATCACCGCCTTGGGCAGGCCTGCGAGCGCGGCCACCTGCAGGCCGAAGCTGCGATTGGCGGGGCCATCCTTGACCGCGTGCATGAACACCAGTTGTTCGCCGCGTTGCGGGTCACGGTATTCGACCGCGTCCAAATGCACGTTGGCGATGGTCTCGAATTGCGCCGCGAGTTCGGTCAGTACGAAGTAGTGCGTCGCGAACAAGGTGAACGCGCGGTTCGACGTGGCCAGGTGCACCGCCGCCGCGCGCGCCAGAGCAAGGCCGTCGTAGGTCGAAGTGCCGCGCCCCACTTCGTCCATCAGCACCAGTGATTGTTTGGTGGCGTTGTGCAGGATGTTGGCGGTCTCGCTCATCTCGACCATGAAGGTCGATTGTCCGCGCGCCAGGTCGTCACCCGCGCCGATGCGGGTGAAGATGCGGTCGACGGGACCGATCGTCGCGTTGGTCGCGGGCACGTAGCTGCCGATGTGCGCCAGCAGCACGATCAGCGCGTTCTGGCGCATGTAGGTGCTCTTGCCGCCCATGTTGGGACCGGTGATCACCAGCATCCGGCGTGAATCATCGAGTGCCAGATCGTTCGGCTCGAACGGCTCGCTGCGCACAGCTTCCACCACCGGATGCCGGCCGCGTTCGATCGCGATGCAGGCCTCGTCCACCAGTTGCGGACGCGACCAGTTCAGCGCGTCGGCGCGTTCGGACAGCGCAGCCAGCACGTCGAGTTCCGCGAGTGATTGCGCGGCTTGTTTCAGCGGCGCGAGCTTCTCGATCAGCACATCCAGCACGCCGTCGTACAGCGCGCGCTCGCGCATCAGGGAACGTTCCTTCGCGGACAGCACCTTGTCCTCGAAGGTTTTCAGTTCCTCGGTGATGTAGCGTTCGGCGTTCTTGGTGGTCTGGCGGCGGGTGTAGTGCGCGGGTGCCTTGTCGGCCTGGGCCTTGCCGAACTCGATGTAGTAGCCGTGCACGCGGTTGTAGCCGACCTTCAGGGTCGCGATGCCGGTGGCGGTGCGCTCGCGCGCTTCCAGTTCGATGAGGTACTGGTCGGCGTGGGTCGAGAGCTTGCGCAGTTCGTCCAGTTCCGCGTCATAACCGTCCGCGATGGCGCCGCCTTCGCGGAGCAGGGCGGGCGGGCGTTCGACAATTGCGGCTTGCAGCAGCCGGACCGTGTCGCCGTGTTCGCCTAGACGATCCAGCAATTCTTGCAGCAGCGGCGAATCGAGCGCGGACAAGGTTTCCCGCAGGGACGGCGCTGCGGCCAGTCCGTCGCGGAGCGTCGCGAGGTCGCGTGGACGCGCCGAACGCAACGCCACGCGCGCGAGGATGCGTTCCAGATCGCCGATTGCACGCAGTTTTTCGCGCAGCGTGTCGAGCACAACCGATTCGATCAACGCGCTCAATGATTGATGACGCAGGCGCAACGTCGCATGGTCGCGCAGCGGCCGATGCAGCCAGCGCCGCAGCGCGCGCGCGCCCATCGGCGTGATGGTGGAATCGAGCACGCCGAGCAGCGTGTAGCGCGTGTCACCCGAGGGATGGGTGTCGAGTTCGAGGTTGCGGCGGGTGGCCGCGTCCATCGCCACGGTTTCGTCGGCCGATTCGACGGCAAGCCCGGTCAGGTGCGGCAGCGCGGCCTTCTGGGTTTCCTGCAAATAGCCGAGCAGGCAGCCGGCCGCCGCAATCGCCAGCGGCAAGCCCTCGGCGCCGAAGCCGGAAAGATCGCGCGTGCCGAAGAATCGTGTCAGTTCACGGCGTGCGCTGGTCTCGTCGAAATGCCAGGGTGGCCGTTTGCGCAGCCCGCTCAAGCTTGCGACGGCCTGCGGCCAGGTGACGTCTTCGCACACGAGTGTTTCCACGGGCGCCAGCCGCGCGAGTTCGGCCGAGAGTGCGTCGGCGTCGGCGACTTCGCTGAGCAGGAACCGCCCGCCCGAGAGATCGACCCACGCAAGTCCGTAGCCCGATGCGCCCGCTGCGATCGCGAGCAACAGGTTGTCGCGGCGCTCCGGCAGCAGCGCTTCGTCCGTCAACGTGCCTGGAGTCACCACGCGCACGACCTTGCGCTCCATGGGTCCCTTGCCATTCGGGTCGCCGATCTGTTCGCAGATTGCGGCCGATTCTCCCGCGCGCACCAGTTTGGCGAGATACGACTCGATGGCGTGGTACGGCACGCCCGCCATGGGGATCGGCGCGCCCGCCGATTCGCCGCGCTGCGTCAAAGTGATATCCAGCAACCGCGCGGCCTTGCGCGCGTCATCGTAGAACAGCTCGTAGAAATCACCCATCCGGAACAGCAGCAGCGTTTGCGGGTATTCCGCCTTGGCGGCGAGGTACTGGCGCATCAGCGGCGTGTGGCGAGCGAGATCGGCCTGGTCCATCGGGGCACAGCGGGTTTGGGCAAGCGCGCAGTGTCGCACGCGCCGGCCTCACGCCCAAGCGCCGCGCTGTCACGAGATTGTCACGTTGCGACGCTGCAATAATCCCGTCACCGGGCTGCCACCAAACCCCGTATGCACAAACGCATTCTGGTTGTCGAAGACGAAGCCTCGATCCGCGACATGGTCGCTTTCGCCTTGCGCAGGGCGGACATGGACGTGGTCCATGCCGCCGATGCGCGCGCGGCGCTGGTCGCGATCGCGGATACGCCGCCGGATCTGATCCTGCTGGACTGGATGCTGCCCGGCATGACGGGACTCGAACTCGCGCGGCGCCTGCGCAGCGAGGACCGCACCGCCGAAGTGCCGATCATCATGCTGACCGCGCGCGGCGAAGAAATGGATCGCGTCAACGGCCTCGAGGCCGGCGTCGATGATTACGTGGTGAAGCCGTTCTCGACGCGCGAACTGGTGGCGCGGATCAAGGCGGTGCTGCGGCGCAGCCACGCCGATGACGAGACGGGCTCGATCGAGATTGGCGGACTGCGCATCGACGGGCCGGCCCACCGGGTGTTCGCCGGCGGCACGGAGATCGACGTCGGACCGACCGAATACCGCCTGCTGCATTTCTTCATGACTCATCCCGAGCGGGTTTATTCGCGCACG
>JBOHYR010000057.1:0-3271 GCA_050737995.1 Rhodanobacteraceae bacterium | reverse complement strand
CCAGATCGTGCTGGTACTGCTGGATCGCTTCGACGCGCTTCTGATCAGCGGCCGATAACTTCGGGGCAGGCCCCGCCGTGCTGGCGATGGCAGGGCTGCTCGCCGCGGTGGCCGGCGCGGCGAGTTGCGCGGCGGCCGGCATGCTGCCGACGACAATCAACGCGGCAAGGATGGCGGGAGTCACGACAGGGCGCATGATGGATACCGGTGAGTGGATTTGCTGAAGCTAAACAGGATCGGATGAATGCTTACTGGCCGGCCGCGACACCCGCTCAGTCGCGCAACGCGCTGCGCATGAACTCCGGTTGTGCCAACGCGGCGCGGTGCACATCCGCGTTGTAGTAGCGCGTGGCGAAGGGTTTGGCGGCCGCATCGTGTTCGCGGAAGGCATCGAGGCCGCCGCCCTTGCGCGCCAGCGTGCAACTCCACCAGCCGGTCGGATAGCACGGCTGTGGGAAAGGCAGCGTGCGGGTGGTCGAGAAGCCGACTTCGCGCATCGCCTTGTGCATCGACTGGATGAGATCCAGCAGCACCAGTGGCGATTCCGATTGCTGCACCAGGATGCCGCCTCCGCGCAAAGCGCGAAAGCAGCTCGCGTAGAACTTCGCATTGAACAGGCCTTCCGCCGGACCAACGGGATCGGTGGAATCGACGATCACCACGTCCAGCGAATCGGGCACGGCATCGGCCATGTACTTGATGCCGTCGTCGAACAGCAATTTCGCGCGCGGGTCGGCATTCGACTCGCACAGTTCCGGAAAATACTTTTCGGCCAGCCGCGTCACCTGCTCGTCGATGTCGATCTGCACCACGGATTCGACGTCCGGATGGCGCAGCACCTCGCGCAAGGTGCCGCAGTCGCCACCACCGATGATCACCACGTTTCGCGGCGCCGTGTGCGTGTACAGCGCCGGGTGCGTCATCATTTCGTGGTACAGGAAGTTGTCGCGCGACGTGAGCATCACGCAACCGTCGATCACCATCAGGTTGCCCCAGTCGGTGGTGCGGTAAATCTCGATGTGCTGGAACGGCGTCGAGGCTTCCGCGAGCTTGCCGTCCACGCGATAGCCGATGGACGAACCTGACGCTTCGTGCTTTTCGATGAACCAGTTGGCCGACATGCCGGAAATCCTTTTGTGGAACCGCAGATTGTAACTGCTGGCTCACCTCGGGGCGTTACAATTCGCATTCCGCCTGACTGTGGAAGCCGCAATGGCGCAAGACTGGAGCCTCGACGACTCACGCGCGACGTATTCGGTCGCGCACTGGAGCGACGGTTACGTAGACATTGACGCCGACGGCCGCGCTGTGATGCGTCCGCGCGGTCCGGAAGGCCCCGCTATCGCGCTGGACGACGCGATCTCACGCACCCGTGAGTTCGGCCTGCGCATGCCGCTGCTGCTGCGATTTCCCGACATCCTGCTGGACCGCCGCGCACGCTTGCGCGAAGCCTTCGCGGGCGCGATGCGCACGCACGGCTACCCGGGGGGTTACACAGCGTTGTATCCGATCAAGGTCAACCAGCAACGCGCGGTCGCAGGCACCCTCGCACAAGACCCACAGTCGCCGCGCGCGGCGGATACAGGATTCGGTCTGGAAGCCGGCTCCAAGCCGGAGCTGCTGGCGGTGCTGGGCCTTGCGCAGCCGGGTTCGCTGGTGGTGTGCAACGGTTACAAGGATGCCGAATACATCCGCATCGCGCTGATCGGCCGCAAGCTCGGCATCGACGTGGTGATCGTGATCGAAAAACCGTCCGAGCTGGAACACGTGATCGAGGAATCCAAGTTTCTGGGTGTCGAGCCAAAGCTCGGCGTGCGCGTGCGGCTAGCCTCGCTCGGCGCCGGCAAGTGGCAGAACACCGGCGGCGACAAAAGCAAGTTCGGGCTGACTCCGGTGCAACTTTTGGCGCTGGTCGAGCGCCTGGGCGCGACGAATCTGACGCACACGATGCGCCTGTTGCATTTCCACATGGGCTCGCAGATTTCCAATCTGCGCGACATCGCGGCCGGCATGCGCGAGGCGGTGCGGCACTTCGCGGAACTGCGCGCAGCCGGGCTGCCGCTGGACCACGTGGATGTCGGCGGTGGTCTCGGTATCGATTACGAGGGCACGCGTTCGCGCGGCGAGTGTTCGATCAACTACGACCTCGACCAGTACGCGAACGCCGTCATCGCGCCACTCGCGGCTGCGTGCGCGGAATGGAAACTCGTTGCGCCGCGCGTGCTCACCGAATCCGGCCGCGCGATGACCGCGCATCACGCGGTATTGGTGGTCAACGTCAGCGAGGTCGAGGCCGCGCCGGATGGCATCGTGCCACCCGCGACGGAAGACGAGTCGCCCGTATTGCGTTCATTGCGCGACACGCTGGTGGCACTCGGCAAGCGTCCAGTGCGCGAGGTGTGGCAGGACGCGCAGCAGTATTTGAACGAAGGGCAGCTTCTGTATGCGCAGGGCGTACTGGACCTGCCCCAGCGCGCGAAACTGGATGCGCTGTTCCATGCCATTGCGCTGGGTGTGCGCAAGCACCTGAAACCCGACGAACGCTCGCACCGCGAGATCATCGACGCGCTCGACGTGAAACTGGTCGACAAATATTTCTGCAACTTCTCGGTGTTCGAATCGATCCCGGACGTGTGGGCGATCGACCAGATCTTCCCGATCATGCCGCTTGCGCGCCTGGACGAAAAACCCACCCGGCGCGGCACGCTGGCCGACCTCACCTGCGATTCCGACGGCCGCGTGGACACATACGTGGAATCGGGCGACCTCGACGTCAGCCTACCGCTGCATGAACTGCGCAAGGGCGAGCCGTACCGGCTCGGCATCTTCCTGGTCGGCGCCTACCAGGAAACCCTGGGCGACATCCACAATCTGTTCGGCGATACCGATGCGGTCAATGTGCGCATCGATGGCAACAGTTTCACGCTGGACGGCGCGCGGCGCGGCGATTCGGCCGACATGCTGCTCGATTACGTCGGCTACCAACCCGACGATTTACGCGCCACATACCGGCAGAAACTTGCCGCCGCCGGCTTGCCCGACGATGCGGCGAAATCCATCGAAGCCGCGCTGGAGAGCGGCCTCACCGGTTACACCTACCTGCAGGAAACCTGACTAAACCGCGATACAAAACGCTGCACGGTTGGTCGCCTGACGCCAGTCCCATTGGCCGGCTGCGCCAGTCCACCGTTTGCTATCACCACTTGGCTGAACGTCGAAATCAACGTCCGCTCCTGGCGGCGGCTGTCATTCAACCGACCACGTCCGGCCA